>CABRXB010000120.1 GCA_902474785.1 uncultured Eubacteriales bacterium
GCAGAGGTAGGCGTACACGGCAAAGTCCCGTTTATCCAGGCTGAAGGGTTCCGCGTGTGCTCCGCTTTTCGTGCCCACGGCCTGCCTGATCGCTGCGCCCGATTATTTTTTTCTTTGTACTGTCTTTACAGTCGTTGTCACCAACGGAGATAGCAGGTATAATTTAAGCAACAGGGAGTGACTTTTGCATGAAGATGGTGTTCATCAAATTCAAGCCGGATGGCAAAGAATACGGGTTCGGCGTGCCGGAGGACTACAAAGCGCCGGGCTGAAGCCTGGCAGCTGGGTGCGGGTGCCCGTCCCGGGGTGTCGCAAAAAGATGCTGCGGGTGGTGGTGCGCGTTGCCGAGACTGAAACGCCGCCGGAAGGGTTGAAGATGATCGGCTACTCCGGGCGGCAGATTGCGCAGACTGCAAACAAAAAAGCCCGCCGCGCCGCACACCAGGGCGGCATCATCTACCTGGCAAAAAAGGCCAAAGCCGAAAAGCGGGCCATGCTGGGCGGCAGGCCGATAGACCTGGCCTGGGAGGCCGAAAAAGCCGCCTGGATTGAGGACGATCTGGACATCGAGCCGTATCTGGCCAAGGGGTACAACACCGACGAGGGCCTGCCCAAGCTCACCGAGCTGCGCCTGGGGATGCGCATGGGCTTTGATGAGAGCAGCTACGATGACCCAACCTTGCCGCTGCACATCATCAAGAAGCGCCGCGTTCATCAGCTGCGGGATTGGGCCAAAGAACAGGGCTTGTTGCCGCCCATGTACTACGAGGACCCTGTTCACGGCATCGACAAAAACCAGTTGCGGGAACTGCTGATCGGTATTGCCAACGGCATTATGCCGGACACCTACGGCCTGAAGCTCATCAAGCTGCACAAGTGCGGCCCCCGTGTCTTGCGTGAAATGCGCCTGTGCCGCGAAGCCGGTATGACCGGCAAAGAAATCCGCCCCTATTGGGCGCTGGGGGTCAAAAAGCTGCAAGAGGTGCGCGCTGCGTTCCTGGCGGAAAAGGAAGCAGACGGCGACCAATGATGCAGCCCGAGCTGGCGCTGCAAGACGCTTTGTGCCTAATAGGCACAGGTTCTTTACGAATCAGCTGCATTTGTTAACCGCTTAAAGGGAGTAGCCCATGGAAAACATGTTTGCAACGAAAAGCACGCGAGAAGAGGGGTGCCCACTGGAAACCCGTAACGACACACCGAACAAAAAAACACAAGATGCCTTTCAGGAGCTTCAGCAGCTGAAAAACGACCCAAAAAAGAAAACCTACGGCTCCTTTGCGGAACTTCTGGAAGAAGATACCCGCAGCCTGTCGGAAACATGCTATTTGTCCTCCGATTCTCAGGTGAAAAGGGAAATCATAGAAGGGATGAACACGCCGCTTTCCGCGTGCCTGCCGGAAGACAAGGTGGAATGGTAAGCCCCGTACGGTGTTTCTTCCACCGGAAGCTCAAAAATTGCGCAGCCATTATTAGTTTATGAATCGGACATGGACACACGCCGGTTTGTGCCTGTTAGGCACAAACTGTTTTAGTCGCCTTGCCGTTATTTTTTCATTGAAATTTGCAGAGCTGTGTGTCGAACAATCACGCCCGAAAATATAGTGGAGCGAGCAGGAAGCGGGAAAAAATATGCAAGCATTGTAAATAAATATATTGACATCGCGCGCAATATCTGCTATAATAGTTACAGAATCAAGGAAAGGAGATTGCACTGTATGGCGAACATCAACATCAATATCCGCATGGATTCCGACTTGAAGCAGCAGTTTGAGGCTTTTTGCAATGATGTTGGCATGACGATGACAACGGCATTTACCGTTTTTGCGAAAAAGGCGGTCCGGGAATATCGAATCCCCTTTGAGATTGGAGCCGAAGTTCCGAACGCCGATACGAAAAAGGCAATTGAAGACGCCAGAAAAGGTATTGGAATGAGTAAGGCTTTTTCTTCCGTAGAAGAACTCATGGAGGATTTGAATGCTGACGATTAAGTATCAGGCCGCCTTCAAGAAAGACTACAAAAGAATTGTAAAGCGCGGCTATGATATGCGCCTGCTGGAAAAGGTGATCGAGCTGCTTGCCAACCAGAAACCGCTGCCAGAGAAGAACCGGGATCACCAACTTTCCGGGGACTATGCGGGATGCCGCGAATGCCACATCACCCCGGATTGGTTGCTGATCTACGAAGTGGCCGATGAAGAATTGATTTTGTACCTCACCAGAACCGGCTCACACAGCGACCTTTTCTAAGCCCTATTATGCAGAAAAAAAGAAAGCCAAGCGGCTTTCGTCGCTTGACTTCCCTTTCAAATCTGCTTATAATAGTCCCGATAAGAACTCCACCCTGGAAGCCACCTTCAAAATCTGGCAACCAGTAACCACAAGGCTAAAAATGACGCAGCGTTGTGGGGTAACGTGGTACTAAGCAATACAATCTGTGTTGCATATCTGTATGGTTATAAACCAATTTCCGTTTGGTTTATCGCCTAAACAGTTTACAATACAGTTTGACCTTTGTCAAGGTACAACAGACCCCCACCGTTGTGAAATGGTTGGGGGTTTTTATCGTTGTACCTTGAAAATTGAATATGTTGTTCCTGTGAGAAGTATTTACTTCTTTTGTACTGTGGTCGGCCTCAGAAGCCGCTGGGATGCAACAGCCCCCGCCATCAAGTACAACCCTCATAGGCAGAAACCTCCAGCCGGGATGCTGGGTCGGGGGAAAGCGGGAGAACACCCGCTGCCAGGAACTTTTATATAAAACGCCTTTACTGCTTCAGAGCAGATCGGCGGCGGTGATCCTGTATGGGGATTGCCGCTGCCAGTGTGCTCTGAAAAAGGCAAACTAAATCATAAACGGATTAGCCGAAACCCTTCGATTCCGGCTAATCGTTTGGTGCGCCCGCAGGAACTCGAATCCTGGACCCTCTGATTAAAAGTCAGATGCTCTACCAACTGAGCTACAGGCACGTATGCACTGTGGTGTTCACAGCTTTACTATTATAACAGGCAAAATGATAATTGTCAATACGCTTTGCAAAACAAATTAGCCGGAAATCCGGCAAAATCCGCACGTGTTTGCCCGCCGCCCTCTTGCCAAATGCACAGCGGCGCGTTATAATAATATTTTAGTAAAAGATAAAACCGTAAAGGGGACAGGAAATATGGAAACTTTGGGCAGTCTGCGCCGCACAAACTATTGCGGCGAAGTCACGCTTGCCATGGCCGGTCAGGAAATGACCGTCTGCGGCTCCATCGCCCGCGCCCGCGACAAGGGCGGCATCATCTTTGCCGACCTGCGCGATACCACCGGCATTTTGCAGCTGGTGTTCGATGAGGATACGCCGAAGGACGTTTTCGCCAAGGCCGAGAGCCTGAAAAGCGAGTACGTTGTTATCTGCCGCGGCAAGCTGCGTGAGCGCGCCGCCAAGACCGATAAGATCGCAACCGGCGACGTAGAGCTCTACGTCAGCGAGCTGCGCATCCTGAGCGAGGCCCAGACCACGCCGTTTGAGCTGCGCGACGAGATCAACGTCAACGACGACCTGCGCCTGCGCTACCGCTATCTGGACCTGCGTCGTCCGTCAATGCACGAGCCCATCGTGCTGCGCAGCAAGATCATGCAGATCATCCGCAACTATTTCTGCGAGAACCATTTCACCGAGATCGAGACGCCCACCCTCATCAAGTCCACGCCCGAGGGTGCGCGCGATTATCTCGTTCCCAGCCGTGTGCAGCCGGGCCACTTCTACGCGCTGCCCCAGAGCCCGCAGCTCTACAAGCAGATTTTGATGCTGTCCGGCTTTGACCGCTACTTCCAGCTGGCCCACTGCTACCGCGACGAGGATCTGCGCGCAGACCGCCAGCCCGAGTTCACCCAGGTGGACGAGGAGATGAGCTTTGTCTCCGAGGACGACATCATGACCCTGAACGAGGGCCTCATCAAGCGCCTGTGGAAGGAAATGCTGAACGTCGACGTCGAGACCCCGTTCTACCGTATGCCGTGGGACGAGGCCATGGGCCGTTTCGGCTCCGACAAGCCCGACACCCGCTTTGGCATTGAGATTCAGGACGTGACCGAGGTGTTCAGGGGCACCGAGTTCAAGCCCTTCGCCGCTGTGCTGGAGGCCGGCGGCACGATCCGCGCCATCAACGCCAAGGGTCTGGCCGACAAGCTCTCCCGCAAGAACATCGACAAGCTCGGCGAGGTCGCCAAGACCTACGGCGCAAAGGGTCTGGCCTACAGCCGCCTGACCGCCGACGGCACGTCCTCCAGCTTTGAAAAGTTCCTGACAGACGCCGAAAAGGCCGCCCTGTACGCCGCGCTCAACGCCGAGACCGGCGACGTGCTGCTGCTGGTTAGCGACACCGACTGGGTCAAGGCCTGCACCGCACTGGGTCAGGTCCGTCTGGACATCGCCCGCAAGCACGGCCTGATCGACCCCGACAAGTTCAACTTCCTGTGGGTGGTGGACTTCCCGCT
>CABRXB010000121.1 GCA_902474785.1 uncultured Eubacteriales bacterium
TGAAAAACAGCAGATATGCAAAAAGGGACGCTGGCTCGAGCCAGCGTCCCTTTTATCCTGTTTTCAGGGTGTTTGCGAACAAATTCTTGCTTTTGAACGCAGGTGCGGAATACGATGGCATTTGGCTGGTGATGTCAAATCCAAAAGATCCCGCTGTCCAGATGGCAAAAGCAGTGGACGTGGGGTCGCGAGTGCTCTCTGGGCACGGCGGCCGGATGGCAAAAGCGATAGACGTGGGCCGCCGTTGCTCCTGGGTTCGGCTGCCAGATGCAAACATCATAGGCACAGCGCCGTATCGCCCTTCAAACAGAAGAGGGGAAGGGCAGGAGAACGCCGTTTGTCAGCGATCTGTTGCGCTCGTCGCCAATGCCCAACGGCTACCGGGCGTTTGCCTGTGAGCAGAAACTTCGGGTCTTCATCCGCTCATGCAAATATTTGTCAATGGTCTGTCGTATGCTCCTCGTTGTCCGGCTCGACCGGCTGCGCAGCCTGCTTACCCCTCCAGAAAAACAGGCGCTTAGGCAGATAACGGCGCAGCAGCCACACAATCAAGGCGAGCACGGCCAGCCAGGGGATGAGATAGATCAGACTGATGGACAGGTCGGCAAGAGAGGCGCCAAAGCTCTGCAGGCTGCCCGAAACCGCGCCCAGAACCCGGTCGACAAAGGTTTGCTTTTCGGGCGGCGTATAGCGCGTGACTTCACGGATGTTCAGCGTCACAGTGCTGTAATCCACCTGTGATTGCCAGCCGCGCAGCGTGGTGGTCAGGCTCTCGATCTGATAGCGCACGTCGGTGAGCTGCGCTTCGATGGCCAGAATGTCCTCCATGCGGTCGGCCTGTTCGAGCAGCGCGAGCAGCCGGTCATATTGAATCTGATAGGCGTCAAGGCGCGACTGCGTGTCGTAAAAGCGCGTGGAGATGTTCTCAAGCTGCGTGCCGGTGTCAGTCACATTGCCGAGCTCGCCGGCGCTGCTCATGAAGGAGGAAAAGCGGTCGCTCGGGATGCGCAGCACATAGTTTGCATAGCGGTCAACCAGGGTGGGGGTGCCCTCCTCGCCGCGGTAGACGGTGGAGCCCGAGCGGTTGGAGCTTTCAATGAAGCCGCCAAACTCCTCGACCAGAGCGCTCACCCCCGAACAGGCCGTGTCAAATTCCAAGGTCTCCACGGCAAGATAGCCCGTGTAGACCAGCTTTTGTTCAAGGCCCTCGTAGGCGCCGCCGCCCTCCTGCGGGGCGGAAGGGGGCGTTTCAGAGTCGGCGGTCGTTTCGCCCAAAAAGTCTCCCTGTGCGGTGTAGCTCTCTTCGAAGAAGCCGCTGGAATTTTGTATGTTGTTGGAGGGGGCGCCCTCGTCGGCAGCCAGGTCTTTGTTTGCAGCGCAGCCCGACAACAAAAAAATCAGGCACAGCATCGCCGCCCCAAAGCGGCGAAAAGAGATCGCGTGTTTCATGAATGTAAGCCTCCTTGTCAAGAATTTGGTCAAATTTTTGTCATAGATACCCTTTTGTCGGTGCGCCGGCGGCAAAAGTTCCCATGGAAAGGGGGCCAACTTTGGCAAGACAGGTCTTTTTTGAAGGCGCTCATTGTAAGGTCGGGAACGGCCTGATATAATAGCACAAAGGCGAAACGTCACGACAACAAAAGGAAAGGGAGTCTTTTGATGAAGATCTGTCCCAAAGATAAACGCGCGCTGCTTGAAGCCGCCATGGGGAAGAGACCCTGTGATCTCGCGGTGGAAAACGTGCAGTTTGTCAATGTCTTTTCCGGGGAGGTCTACCCCGCGATCGTCTATGTATACGATGGGTTTGTCGCCCATGTGGAATGTGGACACCGGGCCGACCGGCAGCTCGCCCGCGAGGTGGTGGACGGGGAGGGGGCCTATTTGACCCCCGGCTTTGTCGATCCGCACATCCACATTGAGAGCACCATGCTCACGCCGCGCAACTTTGCCGCCGCCGTCATTCCTCACGGCACCACGACGGTTGTCACCGATCCGCACGAGCTGGCCAACGTGCTCGGCGAGCAGGCCGTTGTCTACATGCACGACGCCGCGCTCGATTTGCCCATGCGCCAGCTTGTCAACATCCCCTCCTGTGTGCCCGCTGTGCCGGGGCTTGAAAACTCAGGCGCCGAGTTCGACGCAAATACCGTCCGCCGCCTGGCAAAGCTCGAGCGCGTTGTGGGGCTGGCCGAGGTGATGGACTTCTTGGCCGTGGCGCAGGGCGAGCAGCGCATGCTTGACATTCTGGAGGCCGCCGAGCAGGAGGGGCTGTATCTGCAAGGGCACGTTCCGACCTCGAATGCCCGGCTGCTTTCAGCCTATGCGGTGGGCGGCCCGACCACCTGCCACGAGACGCGCACGGGGGAGGACGCCGTGCAAAAAATCCGGCTTGGCCTCATGGTGGACGCCCGCGAGAGCTCCATCGCCAAAGACATAGAGAAGGTGTGGGGCGGGGTGAAAAACCTGCGCTATCTCGACAGGATGAGCATTTGCACCGACGACCGTGAGACGCACGACATTCTGGAACATGGACACATGGACAATGCGCTGCGCAAGGCCGTCGCCTGTGGAATGAACGGGGTGGACGCGCTGCGCTGCGCCACGCTGCACCCGGCCAGCGAATCGAATTTGAAGCATGTGGGCGCCATCGCCCCCGGCTATGTGGCCGACTTTTTGCTGCTCGAGGATTTGATCGAGTTTCGCGTGAAGGCGGTGTACTATGAGGGCAGGCTTGTTGCCAAAGACGGCGCGCTGACGCAGGAATTCCCCGCCCGCTCCTTTGCGCTGGAACAGATAAACACCATGCAGGTGCCACAGTTAAAACCAGAGGACTTTGAGATTGAGGCGCCTGTAAAGCAGGGCGGCGTGGAGGTCAATGTGCTGCGCTTTCCCAATCTCGACACCTCGAATACCACGCGCTGCGTGGAGCGCATCCCGGTGAAGGATGGAAAACTCGACCTCTTAAATGAGCGGGATCTCTGCTATGTGAAAATTATCAACCGCTATGGGAAAAATACTATTTGCAATGGCGTGACGCGCGGCTTTGGTCTGGAGCAGGGCGCATTTGCCTCAACGGTGTCGCACGACAGCCACAACCTTTGTATTGTCTACCGCGACCCGGCCTGCGCTTTTGCCGCATATGAGGCGCTCAAGACCTGTCAGGGCGGCATGTGCTGCGCGACGCAAGAGCAGGTCGTCACGTTGCCGCTGCCGGTGGGCGGCCTGATGTCCACCCTGTCCTGTGAGGAGGTGGCGCAGTGCGCAGGCCGCATGAAACAGGCGTTGCACCGCGCCGGGATGCCGCAGAAAAACCCGCTGGTGCGCATTGTCACCATGGCGCTGCCCGTGATTCCCGAGGCCAAGTATACGGATTTGGGGCTGGTCGACGTCTATACCAAAACGCTGCTGCCGCTCTTCCCGTGACAGTGGTTATGGAAAAGAAATCAAAGGGTCGCATTGTCGGTCGTGGCTCCTCAAGTGCGACTCTGCCAAAGAAATGCCGGGGAAATCCCCAGCCGAAGACGCCCATGACCCGGGAGCTCTGGCTTCAGGCAAAACTGATTGGCCCTGGTCGAAAGGTTGTTCGACATTTTTAGCAATATGAGCCGATTTGAAGTGCGCCATAGACGTGTAGGGCAGGTAAACCAAAGGTTTCCTTTGCTAAACTGTTGGTCGGTTGCGCCGGCGGGGAACGGGTGTTACCATGCAATTATCAAAACCGAAGGAGCAAACCGATGAAGAACCAAACACTTGGACATATGATTGCATCACTTAGAAAAGAGCATGGGATGACACAGTTGGAACTGGCAGAAAAGATGGGGGTTACAGATAAAGCGGTCTCCAAATGGGAGCGGGACTTGTCTTACCCCGATATCAGCTCCCTGCCCAAACTTGCGGAAATCTTCGGAATGTCGGTCGACCAACTCATGCAAGTAAAGCTGAAAAACCAGGCGGACGCCCCCCAGAAAAGCATCCGAGACATCATTATGCTTGTGTTCAAAGCCGTCTCTCTGGCCATGGGAATCGCGGTTCTGGTGCTGTCGAGATTGAAAGCGATTGATCTGTATTCCGGATTTTTTATGCTCGGTCTTGGCTTGACATGTGCGGGGATCGTCTTTCTCTCCGAGAAAAAGTGAGGGTTGCTGCAAGTTGAAATCCCAAAGAGATTTGAATTGGAAGGCAGAGGTGACAGTTTGGACAGGATTCCAAGTGTTGAGGATATGACGGCGCTGATCGGGCAGCCGTTGTTTGAAGTCTTCACAACATTATGCGCCGCCATTGATGAGAAGTATGACATGGAGCGTCTGTGGAACAAGGGCGGTAAGGCATGGGACTATGAATACAAATATCGCAGAGGCGGCAAGACGTTATGCGCACTGTATGCAAGGGAACGTTGTATCGGCTTTTTGATTGTCTTTGGAAAAGAAGAGCGATTGAAGTTCGAAGCAAACAGGGCAAATTTTAAAGAGCAAGT
>CABRXB010000122.1 GCA_902474785.1 uncultured Eubacteriales bacterium
ACGGGTCAGGCGGCGGGACAAGCCGGGCGTCGCTTTCACCGACGTCCATACAACGCGTCTCAAATGGGCGGCGGGCCCTTGTGACAGAACACGCGCCAACGGACTTCATGCTGGCCAAAGGCTTCACCCTTGTAAAGCGCGAACCTTGTCACAGCGGCGGCGCTCGGACAAGACCGGTGCCCTTCAGTTTAAGCCATACGATATGTGGACAAAGCGCAAGGCCGGATGAAAAACTGTAAAAGCAGGCCGGCATGTTGGTCGGGCGCCAAAGGCCACGCCCCGGTTTTATGTGCGCACAACCTGCATCAAAAGGGAAACGATGCGCGTATGGTTGCATTCCGGGAAGGTGGGGCGTTCAGCCAGATTCCCCTAAGGCCCATCAAGCACACCTTGTTTTAAATTTGGAAACTGCGCGATTTTTCCTGTTGAAGCTTGAAACTGGAGACGCAATGTGGAACCTTTCAGCATCTCAAATCAAAAGGAGCGTGCCACAAGTGCTTTCGAGTCCAGCCAGCCAGCCAGCCAGCCAGCCAGCCAGCCAGCCAGCCAGCATGGCGTCCTCAAGCTGCGGCCCCACGGATCAGCCTTGCATTTTACGCACGGACAGATGCTATTCCCCGCTTCCTCTTTAGGGCATGTCGCTTTCTTGAACCCTTTATCCCCCATATGCATGCTACAATCGCTTCAAGTCTTTCCCACAGAAAAGGCCATATCAGCGTGAGCTTGTGAACTCCCACCGATATGGCCCATCCCGCTGCTACAATGTCCGATTTCACCTATGCAGGGGTGTTGATGCCAAACTGTCGCTGCGGCATTCCGTCCTCTCCCAGACGATACACCGTAAAGGGCTCATAGATCGAATACCCCATCGTGACAAGTTCCGGCACGCTGTCGCCATCGAGGTCGGCGAGCACAATCTTTATCTCGCGCGGGCGTTCAAACTCCCCCACGCTGAAGATGGGACAGCACACAACCTTGCCCGACGCGCCGAGCTGATAGGCGGCAACATACTGTTCGACGTCTTCCGGGCTGTTTTCGTCGACCCGATAGCTGATATAGACCTGCTCTGACCCCTGCTGGCCGACCGGCTCTGTCGAAACCCAGTTGCCAATTGTTGCCCCCATGTCAACTGCCTCGCCCGTTCCCTTGAAGTAGGCCGACATCACATAGATCGCAGTGTTGTCAAACGCCGGCGGATTTTGTGAAAGCCCCGAGGCGTCCACCGTATTGTTTGCATTGACAAAGCTCTCCTCAAGGCCGTCGCCATCCACATCGAAAAACCAGGCGTCTGTGATGACAAGGGGCGTTGTGGCTGCAAAATCGCCAAGCTTTTCCTCGAAGTAGCTGCGCCACGCCTCCTGCTGCGGCTGGGCGTCAATCGTGTAGACCTCATAGCGCACGCTGATCGGAAAGGGCTCCCAGTCCCCTCTCACCGCAAGCCTTCCCCCCGGAACCCTTTCATACCAGGCGCTGTCCGACAGGGGATTGTCAAAGGGATTTTGTTGTGACTGTCTGTACATGTCGCGCACGGCATACTCCGTCTCGCTTTGGGGGCCGGCATCGTCTTGCAGCCTCTCAAATATGTCAAAATACCACTCATCCCGCTCGTTGACAAGCTGCTGCTGTGAATCCCTGACCAGGGACACCGGCAGCCATGTGTTGTAAAACAGCAGCCAGGCCGCTCCATCCTGAATCTCGCCCGCGGTGCTCTGCCCCGGGTTTTCTCCCTGCTCTCCCTGATTGTCAGATGGATCTTGGGGAGAATCCTGGCATCCCGCTGCAAACAGCATCGCACACGCCAACACCCCTGTAAAAAATCGCTTCATCGCCATATCCTTTCTTGAAAACAAATGCTTTGCCCTGCGCTCAGGGCGCTATCCTCCCCTACCTTACACCACTTTGACTTCAGTCACAAGCCCTCATTTTGTCACTTTCGTCGAGTTGTTCTCCGATCACCGCAATATGCCACCAAAAAAAGTCACATGGCCGGCAACAGGCTTTTATCGCCGCTTTGCTGTAGTTGAGCTGGCCTCCGGTATGTCAAAGGCGTATTCATCCGTTATACTCCCTTATCCGTCGCACGTCCACGACAAGAAGGATGCACTTTGACGCTGCGACCTGATCACACGGGCGCAGGACAGTTTTTTGTCAACAGCCAGCGCGTAGTATAGATCAAATATTTAAAAATTTCATTTTGGACAAAATTTCTTCTGTTTTCCAGGCGGAGGAACCGGCTCCTGACAGCGCGAGGCTGCTCACAATTTTGCCGTCCTGCATGAACAAGACCCGCTGCGCCCTTGCCGCGACCTTTGCATCGTGCGTCACCAGCAGAATGGCGGTTCCCGTCCGGTGGATTTCTGAAAAAAGCGCCATGATTTCATCCGAGGATTTTGAGTTCAGAGCGCCTGTCGGCTCGTCCGCAAACAAAATTTTGGGGCTGCTCATCAAGGCGCGGCAGACACCCGCCCGCTGTAGCTGACCGCCGGAAACCTGCGTGATGTCTCGCCGCTCCAAATCCTCGATGCCAACCTGCCTCATCAAAGCCCTGGCTTTCACGGTCAGGGTTTCCAAGTCCCTGCGGTGATCCCGCATTTGGGGCAGGAGGATGTTGTCGAGAATGTTCAGGTTTTTGAGCAGCGTGGGCTGCTGAAAGACGAATCCCATCTTTTTTCTTCGCAAGTCAGACAGGTCGTTATCCGAAAGGGCGGACAGCTCTTGCCCCTCGAACAACACTCTGCCCGCGTCGATTTTGTCCATGCCGCTGAGTGCGTAGAGCAGCGTCGATTTTCCGGAACCGGAAGCCCCCATCACCGCCACAAATTCCCCATCCGCTATCTCCATCGAAAGGCCGTCGAGCACATTGCGACGCTCATCCCCGCTTCCAAACGCTTTGCTGATCGTTTCACCCACTAACAATTTGCTCATCGCTCTACTCCTTTAAAGCCTGTGAAATTCGTATGTCTCCTGTGGCTGCCGTTCCCATCACAAGGGCTATGATCCCCGCCGACAGCATGATCAGCGGGCAGAAAAGATAGGTGGCGGGCAGATTCACGACAAAGCGAAACGTTGTCGCGCCAAGGGAGGCGATCGTTGCCGCCGCCAACTTTTCACCGAGCGTTCCAGCCAGTATCGATGCGCATACTGTTCCGACGGCCAGCACCGCAGCGACCCGCCACAGATATTGTTTCTTTACGTCTGAATCGGTAAATCCCATCGCTTTCAGAACGGCAATGGAATAGCGATCCTTCGCCATCAGCAGTTTCAAAAACAGCAGCGTGACGAGCAGCGTAATCGCGGCGGCCACGTAAACGGCCACCAGCGACGCGGTGCGTACGCTGCGCAGCGTCTGGCCGAAGGTCTGTGAGATGTATTCCTCGATGCTTGACACCTTGGCGAATGTGAAGCGGGTTGCATACTCCGTTTTTTTGACGTCGAGCTGATTCGGATCGTTCAGGCTGACACAGATGGTACGCCATGTCGTTTTGGTGGAATCGTCGGGAAAAATCGCTTTCGCCGTCTTTCCTCCGTTTGTGATGTCCGAGTATATCCCACAGACCGTAAGACGCTTTTCCCCGCCGGCCGTCAGCAGGGTCAGCCCATCGCCGACGTTTTTCCCCCATTCCTGCGCGTTGATGACGGAAAGGGCGATCTCTTGTTCGTTGAGCGGCGCACGCCCTTGCTCGTAGGCAATCGGGAACGCCGCGTGGTCGCCCAGTTCCACTTTGATGTTTTCCGTGGATGCATCCTCTCGCTTGACGCCAAAGGTTTTCGTGGTCAGCACGGCATATTTGGAAACTGCACTATCCTCTTCCAGAAAGGCCGCGATCTCGGCTTCCTTCTCGCCCATCCGCTCATTTTGCTGCATGTCCATCCGAAGATCGCAGCGCCCCACCCCCATATAGGTGACAAATTCTTTTGCGCAGATGGTGTGGTATAAATTTTGCGGCACAATCATGATAAACGCCGCCAGAATCACGACCACCAGCATGGTGCCATAGAGCCGCTTTCTCGTCCATACGTCCTCAACGCCGAGAAACATGTTGATGGGGACGCCTGCGCGCAGCCGAACGGTTTTCGCTGCCGCGACATTGCGCCCCGCCATTCCAAAGCGAATGGCTTCGGCGGCGGAAATCCTGCGAAAACGCCGCAGGTTCGCGCCGACATAAAGCAGCACCAAGAGCAACATCAAAAGAATGCCCGCCAAGCCGATCAAAAAGGCGGGCGTTTCGTTTCCGACACTGCCAAAATTGAGGCGCATGCTCTCGGTCATCGGACGATACAACAGCAGGGAGAACACAAACCCCAGAACACTTCCCGCCGCCGCAATCACCCCATCGGTGGAGAGATACAGCCCGCGGATGTCGGACACACGCATTCCAAGCGCTTTCATCACGCCGATCTCCCGATAGTCGTTCTCAA
>CABRXB010000123.1 GCA_902474785.1 uncultured Eubacteriales bacterium
GAGCTCCACAATGCGGCGGCGGCGATCCACAGACATTGAAACGCCGGTGGGATTTTGAAAGTCGGGGATGACATAAATCAGTTTGGCCTCGGGGTGCTCCTTGAGCGCCTGCTCAAGCAAGTCCACATTCATGCCTTCGTCGTCCACATCGATGCTCACATAGTTGACATCGCGCACGTCAAAGGGCCCCATGGCGCCCATGTAGGTGGGGTTTTCACACAAAATGGTGTCGCCCCGATCGAGAAAGAGCGCGGCCACCAGATCAATGCCCTGCGTGCCGCCCTGCGTGAGCAGCACATTGTCGAGCGAGCAGCGCACGCCGGCTCTCTCCATGCGTTTACAGACCTTTTCCCGAAGAGAGGGCAGTCCCTCCGGCGTGGAATACTGAAGCGCCTGTGCTCCGTTTTCCGCCAGTGCCCGGTCAAAGGCTGCTCGCAACTCCTCCACGGGGAAAATTGTTGCATCTGGCATGCCGCCTGCAAAAGAGATGAGCGTCGGGTCTGCGCTGAAGTGCAGCATCTCGGCGACGGGAGAGGGCTTGACATAGTCCATCAGGCTGGAGTAACGATAATTCATGACTGACCTCCATCATTAGAAACTGTGATTTGCCGGCTTGAAACCGGCCCTTCTCATTTTTTTAATTCTTCTCTATTATAACGTTAATCGCCTCAAAACGAAAGAGGCTTTTCGCCCTGTCCCTGCTGATAATTTAAGGTATTGCGGCGCAAATTTTGGGCAGAATAACGATGACAACATCAAAAGGAGGCGCACCCCATGAAAGCCACTGTCAACCAGGAGGGCTGCATCAGCTGCGGCCTGTGTGTGGGCACCTGCCCCGACGTGTTCCGTTTTAACGAGAACAACAAAGCCGAGCCCATCGTCGATCCCATCCCCGCCGAGAACGTCCCCGGCGTTCAGCGTGCGCGCGACGACTGCCCTGTACACGTCATCGACATCCATTGATAGGCGTCGAGAAAAGTGGGGACGCTTTTAAGCGTCCCCACTTTCAGCGCGGGAAAGCCCGCGTAAAATGCTGAAAAACAGTTGACAAGCGCCCCTGATTCTGGTAATATAAAACATGCGATTTGAGCCGGCTTGCTCTGAAAAATCGTTCAAAAAGGCCGCCGATATGGATGACCGGGCGGCCGTTTCAATGAAATAACAGAGATGGAGAAGTCGCCTAGCTTGGTCGAGGGCGCACGATTGGAAATCGTGTAGGCGTCAAAAGCGTCTCGAGGGTTCGAATCCCTCCTTCTCCGCCAGAAAGAAAGACCCTGCAAACACTGTGTTTGCAGGGTTTTCCTTTGTATATCAAACATCATTTCGCGATATGAAATGCTTTATTCCTGCGGCGATTGTTGTAAAAAATGAACCCAAAATCCAATGTTAACACGTCAAATTGCTAACGAGACCGCTAACAAAACAGGGATTCAAAGGCGCTCCTTTTGCGACTCCAAAAGGGGTACAACCCTTTTCCCCAGATCAACTTTATACCTTCATGCCGCTTTTTGCAAACCGCCTTGCCAGCATCCGCGCGCACTTGACAAACACCGCGCAGCTCATCCTTTGACTTCATCTTGCCCACGCTGCGTTGCCGGCGTTTTGTACAGCTCTCTTTGCTGCAAAAACGCCTGTGATTTCTGCCATTATGGGAAATCTCCCCAGATTTTCGTCGAATTGTGTAACAATTCGACTAATTTCGTGAACTACATCGTCTTCCGTCGTAAGATTCTCTCAAAATGATATTTGAGGAGAACTTCTTATGACAGTACAGGAAGCACTGCGAGACCTTGGAATTACAAGAAACTACCGTGGGTATCTTCGCGCTGTAACCGCCATTGAACTGGCGCTTGAAAAGGAGGATCGCCTGGATGCCGTGATCAAGGGCATTTATTCGGAGGTGGCAAGACGTCGCGACTGTTCATGGTCGGCCGTGGAGCGCAGCTTGCGCACCTTGGTGCAGCGCGTCTGGCGCGTCAACCGTGCGCTTCTCATTGAGATGGCGGGGTATCCTCTCGACTCTCCGCCAACGGTCTCCGAATTCATCTCCATTGTGGTCAACCACATCCAGCGCACCTCCCCGGCCGAACAGCAAAAAGCCCCTGTCTGAGCGGGCATGCCTGTGCAGAGCTTTTACACACGTCGTTGAGCATCGCCTTTTCTCCGCGTTTCATATCCGGCAGGCACGCCCCCATTGAGATGTTCAGGCTATGTTTTCTATGAGCATCCTCATCCCCGGACAGAACCCAGGGTCACAATGCCGACGCAAGCGTGGCCTTGCTTTGGCCCTTCTCACCGGCCCTTTTCCGGCATTTCATCGACATTGGGAAATGTGCGCTGTGATGAGCCGATTTTACAAAAGCGCGGAGCAGGCAGCCTGGCAGCGGCGTCATGGTCTTTTCCCCTCACAGCGCCTCATGTGGCAAAAGCGGACGGACGATCCTCAAAGCAAAATTTTCTTGATGACGCCCTTCATCTGTGCTATCATTTTTTTAACAGGTGCGCGGCGAGGCAACGACATCTGTTGCTTTTGCAAAGCGAGTCATGATTGGAGGACGCCATGCCATTTCTGGACCTTGACGACATCTACTGCGGGCCGGCCGAACTGCTGATGAACCGCATCGCACCCGATTCCATCGCCTTGAGCATCTGGTCGCCGCCCTACCATGTGGGCAAGGACTACGAGAGTGAGCAGACCTACGAACAGTGGATCCGGATGCTTGACGTTGTGATCAAAAGCCATTTCACCGTGCTAAGACCCGGCGGCTTTCTGGCCGTCAACATCAGCGACATCCTCTGCTTTCCCGACGAGGGCATGCCAAAAATTCAGGCCAGCAACGTCAGCATGCGCCGGTGCAGCATCACCGAGGAGGACGTCAAACAAGCGCAGGCGCAGCATCCCGATTACAGCAGGTATCAGCTGGCCGCCCTGCTGGGTTGCAGCGAGCAGACCATCGACCGCAGACTTCACGGCAACAACATCCGCGGGGGAAAGTATACAACACAAACCCGCGTGAAGCTGGTGGGCGGCATGGTCGAACAGATGGCGCTTGATGCCGGACTATATCTCTATGACAGGCGCATCTGGATCAAAGACGCTGCCTGGGCCAACAGCAACTGGACTACCAACTCCTACCGATCGGTCGACGAATTCGAATACCTCTATATTTTCTGGAAGCCGGGCATCACCAAAATCGACAGAAAAAAACTCAAAAAAGAGGAGTGGGCGCAGTGGGGCAGCCGGGCGATCTGGACCATTCGCTCGGTTCAAAGAAACGACGACCACGAGGCAAAGTTTCCCCTGGAGCTGCCGCGAAGAGCCATCGCGCTTTTGTCAGACCCCGGAGACACCATTCTCGACTGTTTTATCGGCAGCGGCACCACCGCGCTGGCCGCCCTGCGTGAAAAGCGCCACTACATCGGAATCGACAAAGAGGAAAAATATGTTGCGCTGGCCAAAAAGAATATCGACGATTTTCAAAGGCAGCTCTCGCTGGAGCTTTGAGTCCACATACTTCTTTCCATGCTCAGGGGTGAAATTCTGTGACCCTCCAGGGGGCGATGTCCCTCAAAATAGGGAACGAAACCCGCACTCGAATCTTGCGCGGATCTTTTTTTCGATCGTCTTTCCCCGGATAGAGCAGCCCCTTGTACTTTTTCAAATAGTTGGGATTTTGCGTCAAAAGCAATCCGTTTGGCAGACAGATGTTTTTGATGCACGCGAGCGGTTGGCCGCTCCTATCGCCCGCCAGCATCTGATACACCGGCTTGACAAACAGCTGAACGGTGGGCGCGACGCTCCCGTCCGTAAGTATGTACAAAGGCGGTATGGCGGGGTAAAATATGTGAGAAACCGAGCGTCCCTGCGCCACCATGGGGGAGTTGACCAGATTTTCCTTGGGGTCGTCCCAAAGGCCATCCCCCGAGATCTGATAGGGCGAGACCACGGTGTGGTCAAAATTGTCACGGGGCCCCACGGATTTGATGTCCAAAAACAAAAAGACCCTGTCTGTCAAACCGCCCGTCAGCGCCAAAAGATCGCTTGAAACGAGGACAACCCTGTTGTCTGCGCCGGAGGGCAGGCCAGGCTCATGGATTTCAAACTGCTGCGCGAGCAGACGGGCGATCTTGTGGCCCACGGCGTGCTCGCCCACCTCAATCCACGGGATCTGATCGCCAATGGGCGCTCTGCCCCTGTTTTCAGGCGGACAGCTCGCCCAAAACGCATGTAAATAAGAGGCCTCGTTGTAGTCGTGCTCCATCTCGGGATACTGCCTGTCGATGACCTCGTTGACGAGCATGGTCATATACCGCTCCACTCGGATCAAAGCAGTGGGATTTTCTATGAAATACTGCCTGGCCTCGTTGTAGCGCTCAAAGAGCATCGCCCGCTTTTCATA
>CABRXB010000124.1 GCA_902474785.1 uncultured Eubacteriales bacterium
TCAACCGCCGCAATGTGAGGCAGGAGGAGGAAAAGGTGCGCGAGCTGGCTGAGGATCTGCACACCGTCGTCATTGGCACGCTGGATCGCAGCGACCTTGTGACGCAGGCCGAGGAGCTTGGAAAGACCGTCATCGAGGCGTTTCCGGACTCGGATATGGCGCAGCAGTATCGCAGCCTGGCAAATAGCCTGCTGCGCGCCTGTGGAATGGAGGTGAAAACGCTTTGTTGAGAGCGGCAAACGACCTTCAAAAGACAACGGCAATTCCTTTGCGCGACGCCGCCTTTCCCGCCCCCTTTGCCGCCGGACTGGAATACGGTTCCCCGGCCAGGGGCACCTGGAATATCGTGCACACGGGCATGCTCATCCCGCAGGCCCACCAGATTTTTGTCTGTGCGGCGGGCTGTCTGCGCGGCGTGGTGCTGACCGCCGCCGAGATGGGGGCCGCCGACCGCTTTTCCACTGTCGAGATCCGGGAGAACAACGTGCTCGACGGCGACATGGAGGAGCTTGTCATCGAGGGGGTGACCGATATTTTACACCGGCTGCCCGCCCTGCCGCCGGCCGTCCTTGTCTATACGAGCTGTATCCACCACTTTCTGGCCTGCGATTTGAACCGCGTCTATCGCATGCTGCGCGGGCGATTTCCCGGCGTGGACTTTGTCGACTGCTATATGAATCCCATCATGCGCAAGAGCGGGCTCACGCCCGACCAGCTCATGCGCCGTCAGCTCTATGCGCCGCTCAAGCCGTGCGCCCTCGACCCCAAATCGGTCAGCATCCTGGGCAACGACCTGCCCACCGACGAGAGCAGCGAGCTGTGCCGCATTGTGCGCGAGGGAGGGTTTGCGCTGCGCGACATCACGCGGTGCGGCAGCTATGCGCAGTATCAGGAGATGGCGCAAAGCGCCCTTAGCATCACCTACAACCCGGCCGCCATTCCAGCGGGCGAGGCGCTTCAAGATCGCCTGGGGACACGACATCTGTATGTGCCGCTCTCCTATGATTTTGACGCCATTGCCGCAGGGCTTGACGCCCTGTGCGACGCGCTTGGCGCGCCACGGCGGGATTTTACGAAGGAGCGGGAAAAGGCGGACGCCGCCCTGCGGCATGCCCGAGAGGTGATCAAGGACACCCCAATCGAGCTCGACTATACGCTGACCTTCAAGCCGCTGGGTCTTGCCCGTCTGCTGCTGGCGTATGGCTTTTGTGTGACAACGATCTATGCCGACGCCTTTTTGCCCGAGGAGAAGGACGACTTTGAGGCGCTGCGCCGCATGAAACCGGATTTGCTCCTGCGCCCCACGGTGCACGCCGCCATGCGCTTTGTGCCGCGCGAGCGGGAGCAAAAGGTTTTGGCGCTCGGGCAAAAGGCCGCCTACTTCGCGGGCACCGGCCACTTTGTCAACGTGGTGCAGTGCGGCGGCATGTTCGGGTTCGACGGGATATGCCATCTGGCCGGCCTGATGGAGGAGGCCTTCTGCGAGGAAAAGGACGCCAGGACGCTCATTCAAATCAAGGGATTGGGGTGTGGCTGCTGCTCATGAAACAGACTTCAAGAATCATTTCCACCTATGCGGCCGATGTGTCGGGCGTGTGCTCAGCGCTCTATGAGCTGGGCGGCATGACCGTCATGCACGACGCCTCCGGCTGCAACTCCACATACAACACACATGACGAGCCCCGGTGGTACGACATGGACAGCATGGTGTATATCTCGGCCCTCTCCGAGATGGAGGCCGTGATGGGCGACGACGAGAAGCTGGTTGGCGATATTGTGGAGACGGCCCTTGCGCTGCGCCCCAACTTTATCGCGATTGCAGGCACGCCCATCCCCATGGTGATCGGCACCGATTTTGCCGCCGTCGCCGCCATGGTCGAGCAACGCAGCGGCATCCCTGCCATGGGGCTGAACACAAACGGGATGCACTCCTACCTTGTCGGAGCGGGTATGGCGTTTGAGGCGTTTGCGCGGCGCTTTTGTGAGCGCAGCGCCGTCAAAACCAAAGCGTGCAGCGTCAACATTCTCGGCCTCACCCCGCTGGACTTTTCGGTCAACGGCAGCGCGCAGGCTGTCAAGGCGCTGCTGGAGGAGGCCGGCCTTGAGGTGGTCTCCACATGGGCCATGGGCGGCAGCTTTGAGCAGCTTGCCAAGGCTGGACAGGCGCAGGTCAACCTGGTGGCGTCCTATGCGGGCCTGCCGGCGGCAAAGGCGCTGCAAGAACTGTTTGGCACCCCCTATGTGGTGGGGACGCCGGTTGGAAAGTCCTTTGCAGGGCAGATTGTAGCGTCGTTGCGGCATGCGGCCAAAACCGGGGAATCCGTCGTGGCCTATCAGGGACACGCCGAAGGCGAAGGGGCCGAGATTCTGCTGCTCGGCGAGAGCGTGATGGCGGGCTCGCTGGCGCACGCGCTTTTCCTGGAACGGGGTAAACGCGTGCGCGTGGTCTGCCCGCTCGAGACCGAAAGCGCCTTGCTTGCCGACGGCGCCCTGCAAGTGGGCGACGAGGATGAGCTGATCCCTCTTTTGGCGCAGGCCAAAACCATTGTCGCAGATCCCCTGTACCGTCCCATCTGTCCGTCAAAGGCGACCTTTGTGCCGCTTGCACACGAGGCCTTTTCCGGCCGCATCTACAGGCGGGACATCCCAAACCTGATTGGACGCGAGCTCAACATCTGATGTACTGGCCACCAGCCAGGTAATCTAGTACAAAATCTGATTCAAAAGAGAGGAACCTTCTGATGAAAAAGACAATCTCCCTGTTTCTTGCATTTCTCTTTCTCCTGTCGGCCGCGGGCTGCGCCCCCAAAACCGACGATGCACCGGACGGCGACCCTTCGCAGGACGGCATGCTGCAAGACGCCATCGCCGTGACCGATCACCTCGACAGAGAAGTGACGGTGCCCGCCGAGATCGAGCGCATCGCCGTGGTCGGCGTGTGGCCGCTGCCCTCGGTGCTGGCCATTTTCTTCAACTCGGCGGAAAAAATTGTCGGAATGCCGCAGGCCAGCATGACGGCCGCTCAAAACGGGCTGCTAGGAGAGCTCTACCCCGAAATTTTAAACGCTGAGACCGACTTCATCAGCGGAGACGACGTCAATTTGGAGGAGCTGTTGCTGCTCGAGCCCGACGTGGTGTTTTACAACGCCGCCAACCCCGCCATGGGCGACAAGCTGACGGGCGCGGGCTTTGCGGCGGTGGCAGTGTCGGTCAACAAGTGGGACTATGACTGCATTGAAACGCTCAAGCACTGGATCGAACTCTTCTCGGAGATGTTCCCCAAAGACGCCAAGAGCGACCTCGTGGAGACCTATTCAAACGAGGTCTACGACCTGATTCAAGAGCGCGTGTCGAGCCTCTCTGAGCAGCAGCGCGCCAGGGTGTTTTTTATCTATCAATACAGCGACACAGCGCTTGTCTCTTCCGGGGCAAATTTCTTTGGCCAGTGGTGGTGTGACGCTGTGGGCGCGATCAATGTGGCGCAGGATTTGACAAACGACAACGCAGTGGAAGTCAACATGGAGCAGGTCTATGCCTGGAATCCCGACACCGTTGTGGTCACCAACTTCACCGCGGCCGGGCCAGAGGATTTGATGAACAATCGCATTGGCAACTACGATTGGAGCACGGTGGAGGCGGTGCAGCAGGGCCGTGTGTTCAAAATGCCGCTGGGCATGTATCGCAGTTACACGCCGGGCGCCGACACCCCGGTGACGCTGCTGTGGCTGGCCAAGAGCGTCTACCCAGAACTCTTTGAAGACATCGACATCACCCAGCGCGCCCGCAGCTACTATCAGGACGTGTTCGGCGTGGCGCTGACCGATGCGCAAATCGCCTCGATCTTCACGCCCACGGCAGCAGCGGCGGGCGGCGCAGGCGCATAAGGAGAAGGCCGGGAAAGGGAAAGGGCTGTAGGACCCTGGAGCCAACGCTAGGCCGGCAAGGTGAGGGGCGCGGACAAAATGCATTTTCGCAGTTAATGGGACGTCTGGATGTGTTCCCTCACCATGCGCGGCTGAAAAAGTTTGCGTCGGTTGGAAATTGTCACATGGCGAGGTGTGCGACATCCTCACGACTATGCGGCGTCGGCCGGTGCATGTCATTTGAATCGTGCGTGCCGCCGTTTGGACGACAACGCCCATCGCCTTAAAAAGCGCCGCACAGGTTGCCCTCCCGCTCGGCCTGGTCGAATTGTTTTTTGCGCGGACTTCTTGCGCAGGCGGCTTCTGTCAAACCGCGTCGATCAGCGCGCAGGGCCTGAACCAGCGTCCGAGCTGTAAAATCCGTCTGATCCATCGGCGGTTCTACGCCTTTTGGGGCAATGTCTGGGATGCAGCGTGCGCTTGAGTTTGCGTGGGAGGCTCGCCGCCGCGCAGAATACGG
>CABRXB010000125.1 GCA_902474785.1 uncultured Eubacteriales bacterium
CAAGCTGAACAAAAAGGAACGCCTGCCCCTGGGGGCAGGCGTTCCTTTTGTCTGGCGGATCAAGACGCATCATGGCTCCGAGCGGCTTTTCAGGCCAGAGCGTCGAGCATCAGCAGGGTGAAAAAGGCGGCTGTCAGGCAGAGCAACGCAAGGCCGCAGATCAGCAGCGTTGGCCTCTTGCAACATCGTCCGGCCAGGCAGAGCACACCCGAAATAAGCAGCATCACAACGCCTTGCGGATAGTGAAAATTGAACAGGCTTTTGTCGTAGAGGATGGAGGCAAAGGAGATGCCAAGCCCGCCGCCCGTAATCGCAAGGGCGAGATCGCGCAGGGAGAACTTTTCTATAAAAGATTTCATGATGCGCCTCCTTACGGCATGCGGTTACGAGGAAAAAAGTGAGATGAGCGCCAACATCCAGTCGTGGAAAAAGGCTTGTTTGAGAACATATAAGGCTGTCATGCAAAGGACGAGAACACCGCCGATAAGCAGCAACAATAAAATCCAGATGCGTTGCACAGGCAGTCCATGAATAAAAATCCCACACCAGAGCAAAAAGAAAAAGGACAAAATGAAGCACCAAAGCAGCGGTGAAAAAAGATATTTTTGTATGATCAGGCACAGACATGTAATGACAATCAATCCGGCGCCGCCGCCAAACATGACTTTGAGATCACGATTCAGCACAACAGTTCCTCCAAACCAAAGAAAAGTTAGACGATATCTTCTTAAATATCCCGATTGTTATGGAGTGAGGGCGACGATACATACAAAACAAAAGAATACAGGAAGGGTAAAAAGCATTGCAATCTTCAAAAAGGTTTTGTTGTGCGACAGCAGGGCGATGGCGAGCAGCAAAAAGCTGAGGGGAACAAAATCCTGAATGGGGATCAGAGGTTTCATAAAAATGCTCCTTTTGCCGGAGTTGTACGGCGGCTTAGGATGGGCCGGATACAAGAGATGTTTCATCAGCAGAAGAACCTTATTTAAGTATAACGTATCAAAAAAACAGAAAAAGGGCAACGACAAAAACAGACAAAGTTGTCTGTGGATTTTATACAAGCTGAACAAAAGTAAACCGGTGTACTTCTAATGGAAAGCATACCGATACGCTGAAAAGATGCCAAGAGCTGAAAAGATGCCAAGATGTGAGATTTAGAAAAAAAGTGCACGAACATAGAAGGCGGAAACACGGGGTCGCACGGGAGTCAAGATTTTGAAGAAACCGATCAGGCAATGGCAGAGCAGAAAAATCCAGGCGGCCAGCAAAAAGACATGGGTTGACTTTGCTACGTCAGCCTCGCTGTTTGGACGGGCGGAATCGGTTGTGAGGGCAAGAAACAAGACCTCCTCAAAGGGAATGATGGAGAGCAACCACAGCCATCTTTTTTGAGCGTATGCCGAGCGCAAGAAAATAAGGAAAGATTTTTTTGCAATGGCTTCCTTTGGAAAACAAGGGGAGAGCGGGCACGGTGCAACTTTCTTTTCTTTCCTAATATCACAGTTGGCATAAAGCGTCATTCTTGAAATACAATTTATCGAGCAGACAGAAAAATGGCAAAAAAACGCATCCGCTTTCTTTACAATTTCCATTGCTGGCCTTGACATTGTCCTTGTTTTGGGATAGGATTGTGATGTAAAAAACCGCCGACAATTGAATTGCATCCAGGGGTGTCCGGCGAGCAAGCCGAGGCTGAGAGAAACCCTTTGAACTTGACATGGATCATTCCATCGTAAGAAGTGAGCATCGAGTCAGATTAAAGGAGCTTTTCTCAAGGGATTCTTGAGAAAAGCTCCTTTTTGTCGGCTAACGCATGCTGCGCGCGGGCGTACGTATGGCTGAAAAGGGTGTTGTGCAAGGTTTTCGTTGCCGCGCCAGGAGCAAAAAAGTTGGGTGCGCGGCGACCAGACGTGAGACGTCTGTTTTGCCGGGCCCGAGGGCCAAACAAAGGGGGGAGCAAATTGAAAAGGCGGATTTTACTTCCGAGCGCGCTGATCGTGGCGCTGCTGGCGCTTTGGGAGATCTACGTTCGCATCAGCGGCGTGCCGCTCTATGTCCTGCCGGCGCCCAGCCGGGTGCTGGCGGCGCTTGTCGCAGAGCGCAGCACGCTGTTTTCCCACGGGCTTGTCACGGTGGGGGAAACCCTGCTGGGACTGTCGATCGCGGCGGCGGCCGGCATTGTGCTGGCCATCCTGATGGACGCCTGCCCGCCCTTCAAAATGGCTATCTACCCGTTGCTGGTGGTCAGCCAAACCATCCCCGTCATCGTGCTTGCCCCCATTTTCATCATCTATTTGGGGTTTGGGCTGGCGCCCAAGGTGCTCACGGTGGTGCTGATGTGCTTTTTCCCCATTGTGGTCAGCTTTGCCGACGGGATGGAGCAGATCGACCCCAACCAGATCAACCTCATCCGCGCGTTCGGGGCAAATCGCTTGCAGGAGTATACCTTTGTCAAGCTGCCAGCCGCCGCGCCGACGCTCTTCTCAGGGCTCAAGGTGGCCGCCACCTACAGCATCTCGGGCGCGGTGGTGGGCGAGTGGCTCTCGAGCGATCGAGGGCTTGGATACTATATGCTGCGCGTGAAAAACGGGTACATGCTCGACAAGGTGTTTGCCTGCGTTTTGGTGGTCATAGCGTTGTCGCTGCTCATGAATGGGCTCGTCAAGCTGTTTCAGGTTTTGCTCACGCCCTATGAGCGTCGCCGCAGAGTTGACTGAGAAAACGTGAGAGTTATAAACCGACAAGGTACAAACGAAAAGGAGAAATGGTCATGAAACAAAGCAAAAAACTGTTTGCGGCGCTGCTTGCGCTGCTGATTGCCGCGCTGCCCCTGGCGGGCTGCAGCAAAACTGACGACCCGAGCGGCGGGCAGCAGGATGGACAGGAGGGAGACGGGCAGACGCTGCGCGACATCACCGTCATTTTGGATTACACCGTCAACACCAACCACACCGGCATGTATGTGGCGCAAAAGATGGGCTTTTATGAGGAACAGGGGCTTGACGTCACCATCGTTGAGCCTGCCGACGGCGTGACCCCCACCCTGATCGCCACGGGGAAGGGCGACTTTGGCGTGACATACCAGGAGGATCTGACCTATGCGCGCGCCTCTGAGGATCCGCTGCCCATCAAGGCCATCGCCACGCTCATCCAGCACAACACGTCCGGCTTTGCCTCGGCTGCTGAAAAGAACATCACAGGCGTGAAGGACTTTGAAGGCAAAACGTATGCCGGCTGGGGATCGCCTTCCGAAGAGGCCATCATCCGCGCCGTGATGGACAAGGCGGGCGCAGATTTCTCAAAGCTCACCATGGTGACCTCGGACTCGGCCAACTACTATGGCCTCAAAGAACAGTATGACCTCATCTGGATGTTTGAGGCGTGGGACGGCATCGCCGCCGCGCGCGACGGGATGGAGTTGAACTACATCGAGCTGCGCCAGCTCGACGAACGGCTGGACTACTACACTCCCATTCTCATTGCCAGCGAGAACATGATCGAGCAGGAACCCGAGACCGTGCGCGCATTCCTTTCCGCCACCGCACAGGGGTATCAGTATGCCATCGACAACCCCGAGGAGGCGGCCGGCATCCTGCACGAGACCGCTTCGACCTATGATCTCGAGATGCTGGTGCAGTCGCAGCAGCTGCTTGCCTCCAAATATATGGAGGACACCGACACCTGGGGGCTGATGAAGCAGGAGGTGTGGGACAACTACACCGACTTTATGCTGGAATACGGCCTCATTGAAGCGGCTGTGCCGGCCGCCGAGTGCTTCACAAACGAGTTTCTGCCGCAGTAGGACGGTGGATGGGCACGGCATGGCGGGCAGCCATGCCGTGTCCTGCCCTTGACATTTTGAGCTGGGAAGCTGTTCGGTCAAGCGGCAGGCGTATTGGAGCGGACGCCAGAACGCCAATCCAAAGACGTTTCAAAACACGACAACCAACAACCAATCACAAGAGCGCCGGGGGCACAGGTTTGGCGAGGGGGAGAGAGATGGAAAAATTGCAGACCAGAGAGCTGACCTTTTCCTATGAGGGCAAGCGGGTGTTCGACCGCCTGAACTTGTCGGTCAAAGAGGGGGAGTTTGTCAGCATATTGGGGCCGTCCGGATGCGGAAAATCCACGCTGCTCAACATCCTGGCCGGTATTCTGCCTGCGCAAAGCGGAGAGGTGCTGGTGGACGGACAGCGGGTTTTGGGCCTCTCCTCCCACTTTGCCTACATGCCGCAGCAGGATCTGCTGCTGCCCTGGAAGACCATTTTGGACAACGTATGCCTGTATGGGAAGCTGCACCACCGCGAGGCGCAGGCGCGGGAAAAGGCGCTTTCAAACATGGAGACCTTCGGTCTGGCGGGGGATGAAAACAGCTACCC
>CABRXB010000126.1 GCA_902474785.1 uncultured Eubacteriales bacterium
TAAGATACAACACAGCAGAAAAAGACCAACTGGTCTTTTGTGCTTTGCGCATCAAATTAACAAATGGGACGGCGGCCGGGGGAAAAGCCCTTGCATGCTGTTCACACATACGCTGTCATTTAGACTACGGACGTTTTGTGGAAACAATTCTGGCAAAGCGGGTGGACGCTTTCTTTTTGAGCAAGAAAGAGGCGGCGACCTGTTTTGCCCGTGCACGTTATGGCGTGCACATTGTTTCATGCCACAGAAAGGAAGTTGACCACATTGTTTTATTCCGACTCTAAAGAGCAGACGGGTGAAAACGAATACCGTCGTTCTTACCGAAACGATCAGCCGCAGGAGTCTGCAAAGAGCTCTCCGGCACAGGAGGCCGAACCCACCGGGGAGGAGGTCGTCGATGTGAGCGATACCGAAACTATGCAGGACGCTCAAAGGCAGGACACAACCGCCGCCGCATTTGCGCAGCAAGAGCAGGGCGAAGCCGGACAGACAGACAATGCGCCGCTCCCCTTGCAGACGGACGATGCGCCGCCCTCATTTTCGCTGGAGCAGCTGTTGCAAGAAGAGCCCGAGCCCCCGGCTCCAACGCTCAAAGAGCGGGCAATTTCTCTGGCAGGGCGCCTGCGCGAAAGGTTGACGGCGCTGCGCTCTGAACAGAACCGGACGACCGGCGGCATCGTCGGCGATGCGGATGAGCAGCCCTCAAGCGAAGAGCTGGAGGCGCCAAAAGAAGAGCTCGAGGTGCCAAAACAGGGCGCGCAAGACGGACCGCCCGACGCGGCGCCGGCGCACGAGGGCATGGCCGCCAGTGTGATGGCGGGGCCGTTGGAGCGTGCGCAGGCGGCGTTTGAGCGCGTGGCCATGGCGGTGCTTGTCAAGGTGTTCTGGACGGGCGTTGGAACGCGAAGATGCCTGCGCCGTGTACAGGAGAAATTTCACACCGGTCTGGAGCACTGCAAAAATTTTGTGCATTACCGCAAGTGGCGCAAGGCCGGCGGCAGGGCGCAGGAGGTGGAGGGAACCGCGCTGGTGCCCTCTCCGGCCCACGAAGTGGTTGAGCGGTTTGAACAATTGGAGCGCACCGCCATGATTGGCGCGCTGGCCTTTTTGACCGGCCTTCCCAAAGAGGAGATCCGCCTTGGCGCGACGCGGGGCGCGAAAAACCGTTATCGGCGCGCCTTTGCCCGCCGGTGTACCACGGTGTTCATCCCGGTGGCCTCGGTGTTTTTGCTGTGCGCCGTGCTCTATTCGGTCAAGGACTACACGCTTGGCGTCAAGGTCTATATCGAAGGTCAGGAAGTCGCCACGCTGCAGGACGAAGAGGATTATGAAGCGGTTGCCACCCGCGTTGAGCGATATGTTTCGGGCATCACAGGCGGCAACTATGAGCTCGGCGTGCAGCCCACCTATCAGATGGCGCTGGTCAACAAAAAGGATTTTGGCGCCACCGTTGAGCTCGAAGAGGCGTTGCTCGCCAGCGCCGACGATGTGATCTATGAGAGCTATGGCCTTTATGTGGACGGCGAGCTTGTGGCGGTTCACGCCAATGAGCAGGAGCTGGAAGAGCTGTTGACGGCTATGCTGGGCTCCTATCGGCGCGATGACGATGACGATTGTGCGGTGGAGTTTGTGCAGGATGTGCGCATTGAACCCGGCATGTATGCGAGAAAGTTTGAAAGCTCCATTTCGGACATTCAGCTTCTTTTGACCTCCACCGTGCAAGAGGAGGTCATCTACAACGTAAGAAGCGGCGATCTGCTGGGGACCATCGCCCCCAAGTTCGATATGACAGTGACACAGCTCAAGGCGCTCAACCCAAGTGTCGACGAGCGCCGGCTGCAGATCGGCACGCCGCTGACGGTCTCCAAGGCCACCCCCTTTCTCACGGTCAAGGCAGTGCGTACCGTCACCTATGACGAGTCCATCCCCTACGAGACCGAAATTGTGAAAGACAGCTCCAAATACACCTATGAGACCTCTGTGAGAACCAAGGGCGTGGCTGGCGTTGCCGCCGTCACCGCGCAGATCTGCGAGATCGACGGAATGGAGATCAGCCGGCTTGAGGTCAATCGTCAAGTGGTGAGCGAACCCACTGTACAAGTGGAAGTGCGCGGCACCAAGACGCCGCCGGCCACGGCCCCCTCCGGAACGTTTCGTGCGCCTGTGACAGGGGGAACGGTCACCTCCCGCTTTGGGCGGCGCAGCGGCGGAACGCACACCGGCATCGACATCGCGCTGCCCACCGGCACCTCGATTGTTGCGGCGGATGGAGGCACCGTCACCTTTGCCGGATGGAGCGGCGGGTATGGCTATGTTGTCAAGATTTCCCACGGAAGCAGCACGCAAACCTGGTATGCCCACTGCAGCGCCCTGCTGGTCAGCGCGGGTCAGCAGGTGGCCAAGGGTCAGCCCATTGCCCGCGTGGGCTCCACAGGCAACAGCACAGGGCCTCATCTGCATTTTGAAGTGAGAATCAACGGCTCTGCGGTCAATCCCGCGCCGTATATCGGGCGATAGTACAAAACAAAAGAAAAACCCCAAGGGGGCGGATGTTGATCCGCCCCCTTTTTGATGTCAATGGGTGAATTCGCCGGTGTGGAAGGAGAGAAAAGCGCCGGGCAAGGATCGGCGGCGTCGATTCAGAAAAAGAGTGAGCTTTGCTGTTGCAAAACTTTTGGATTGGATCGCTGCCCTGAAACAGTCGGACAGTCCGCACGGGGCGGCTTGTGCCCAGGGCAGATGCAGCGCCAGGACTTGTGCGGGGATAAAGAGGGGACTGAAAAGGGCTCTGGACTTCTGGCGCCGGAGCGAAAAGGCGTCTGCAGGACGCAAAGGGCGCGCCGATGCAGCGGAAAAAGCGCGACGTCTGTTGCAAAGGCAGGCGGCCCTTGTTTTTCAAGCTGGCTCATTTTGACTGGGCTGTTCAGGGTGGCTTTTTTGTATGGGTTGTTGTATAATGATTGAAAATGTATTTTGATGGATAGAGCACAACATCCATTTGGAACAATACAAAAAGGAGTTGGAAGGATGAGTCGCATTCTCATCGTGGAAGACGAACGCGCCATAGCCGACATTGTGGCGTTCAATTTGAATCGTGAGAGCTATGAGACGGTCATCGCGTTGGATGGAACGCGCGGTCTCTCGCTTGCGTTGAGCGAGGACTATGATTTGATTTTGCTCGACGTCATGCTGCCCGGGCTCGACGGCTGGGAAGTGCTGCGCGCGCTGCGCGAGCAGAAGACCACGCCTGTCATCATGCTCACGGCGCGCGAGGAGGAGCTAGACAAGATCCACGGTCTGGAGCTGGGCGCCGACGATTATATCACAAAGCCCTTCAGCATGAACGAACTCAAAGCGCGCATCAAAGCCAATTTGCGCCGTGCGGAGTATGCCAAGGCGCCCGCCGTACCCGAGGGAACGGGACTCACCGTGGATCGCGCGCTCATGCGGGTTTGCAAGGACGGTCGCGTTGTGGAGCTTACGGCGCGCGAATACGCCCTGCTGGTGTTTTTATACGACCACCGCGGCAGCGTGTTTTCCAGGGAACAGCTGCTCGAGCAGGTGTGGGAGTTTGACGGGTTTTTGGGGGATTTGCGCGTTGTCGATGTGATGGTGCGCCGCCTGCGCGAAAAGGTGGAGGACGACCCCGGCAGCCCTGTGCTCATCCGCACCAAGCGCGGCGCGGGCTATTACATGGAGGTCTGATGGATCATCAAGAGACGGTCGAGGAGGGTGATTTGCTGTGAAAAAAAGTCTTCAGATGAAGATGGTGCTCATCATGACGCTGCTGGCCGTTTCACTCATGCTGGTGGTGGGCACCATGCTGGTCAACAACGTCACCTCCTTTTACAACAACGATTTTTTGCGGCAGGTGGAGACCTTTTTCGACGACGAGACCCTGCGCTCACTGAGTGAGGCGGGCGCGGGCGGTGCACAGACGCTCTATGCCCGCATCGAGGTCTATTCGTCGCAGCTTGGCATCGACACCTACCGCAATTTTTATCTGTTTGACAAACAGGGCAACTATCTCACCGGCTCCAACGAGGAGCTGGGCAGAACCCTCCAGGTGACGCCCAATCTGCTCAAGGCGCTGGGCGGTGAGCCGGGCAACGACCAGAGCATCGCCGAACGCTATATGGACTATGCCGTATCGCTCGACGACTATGTGATCTATATCAAGGACAGCAAGGACGAGGTGCGCGACCTGACCTGGGAGATTGTGCTGCTCATCATTGAGACCATGTTTGTCACCATGATCATCGCCATTTTGCTTTCGTTTTTGCTGGCGCGCACCATCACCAACCCCATCGAGCGGTTGACGGAGGGCGCGCTTCGCGTGGCCGGGGGCGACTTTGCGCCCATCACCATCGCCTCTT
>CABRXB010000127.1 GCA_902474785.1 uncultured Eubacteriales bacterium
AAGGCGAGGTAATACCTCGACTACCGCAATGAGCGCAAGGGCCTTGAGATCAACGTTTGGCTTGAACGGCTCGAGCAGACCAAGGACCTCATCTCAAAGAGCGAGGACGACTATCAGATTGTCACCGATCAGCTCGAGCAGATGTCAAATTGTCAGCGCGGGATCGAGCGGCAGCTTGCGGCGCTCGATCAGCAGACGCAAAGCGTCAATGTGGAAATGGACGAGGCGCTGCGCAGTCAGCGCACGCTCGAGCAGCAGGCCGCACAGTCGCGCAGCGATGCGGCGGTGATGGAAAATGAAATCAAACACAACAGGGAGCGCCGCGCCGCGCTGGTCAAGAGCATGGAGCTCTCCCAAGAGCGGCAGGAGGCGCTGCTTGAAAAGGATGTGCAGGCTGTTGCAAAAGAAGAGCAGCTCCAAGCGCAGCACAGGGCGCTTGAGCAGCAGCTTGCGGCGCTGACCCAAAAGATGACGGGCGATGCGCTGGCCGATATGCAGCAGCGCATCGCGCAGCAGCGCATTGCCCAGCTCGAACTGGGAGACGCGCTGGGACGCTGTCGCGTGGAGATGGCAAACGCACAGACGGCACAGCAGGCCCAAGGCGACAACGAGGCGCAGGCAAAAGCCGAGCTTGCCGCGCTCGACGAGGCGGCGCAGGCGGCGCGCCTTCGGCTGCACGAGGCGCAGCAGCGTCTTGCGCAGCAGCAGGCAACCCTGCTGCGCGGGAAAAACGCCATCGGCGGGTATGAGAAAAAGCTCGAAGTGCGCAGAGAAAAAACACAGCAGGCGCAGGATGCTGAGCGCGAGGCGCAAAACATGCGCTCCCAGGCCGAACAGCGCCTTCGCGTGCTCGAGGATCTTGAGAAAAACAAAGAGGGGTTTTCAGGCGCCGTCAAGCTCGTGCTCCAGGAGGCGGAGCACGGCAGGCTGCCAGGCGTGCACGGCGCGCTCTCCTCTTTGATCGGAACGCAGCAGGAGACCACGCTTGCCATTGAGACGGCGCTGGGCCCTGCCATGCAGCACATTGTGGTCGACACCGAGCAGCAGGCCAAGAGCGCCATTTTGCTGCTCAAGAGCAAAAACGCCGGCAGAGCCACTTTGCCGCTGTCGGCCGTGCAAAAGTGGGGGGCGGACAAGCTGCCCCGCGAGGGCGAGGGCGTTGTGGGCGTGGCGGCAGAGCTTGTCTTTTGTGATGAGCAATACCGCGCGCTGATCGCCTCCCTGCTGGGCAGAACGCTTGTGGCGCGCGACATCGACGCCGCCATTGCCATTGCAAAGCGCCACGGCTACCGTTTTCGGATTGTGACGCTCGACGGACAGTTGGTCAACGCCGGCGGCTCGCTCACGGGCGGCTCGCAGGCAAGGGGCACGGGGGTGCTGTCAAGACGAAAGGAAATCGAGACGCTTGCCGCGCGTCTTGCCGACCTGCGCGAAAAGGAGCTGCAGGCGCATGAGCGCCTGCTTGCGTGCCAGGAAGAGCAGCGGCTGGTGGGAGCCGAGATGCAAGGGGCTCTCTCCGAGCTGCAAACGGCAAAAGAGGAGCACATCAAAAATATCGGCGAAATCGAGAGCGCACAGGGCGCGCTGCAACTGCTGCTGCAAAACGAGGCGGCGCTTCGCAGCCGCTGCGAGCAGGCGCAGCAGGCGCAGACGGCGGCCAGCGCCGCGCTGGAACTGGCGCAGCAAAGGGAGCGGGAATTGCTGCTGCGCCAAAGCGAGATCGAACAGACGCTGGCGGCGCTTGAGCGCGACCATGGCGAGCAGGCAAAGCGAGTGGAGCGCGAGATGCAGGAGATCGGCGAATGCCGCCTTGCGCTGACCGCGCTTGAGCGAGACCGGCAGGCGCTTGCAGACTCCCGACGGGAGACAAAAGAGCTGCTCTCGCTCCAGGGGGCTGACCGTGAGGAGCTGGAAAAAGAACTCGCCAAGCTGACGGCGCAGGAGGGCGATCTGGCCGCCGAAATGCAGCGCTCCAAAGAGGGCGAGGCAGGCTATCAGCAGCGCACGGCGCAGCTTGTGCAACAGGTCAAAGAGCTGACAAAAAAGCGGGAAGACATCGAAGGCGACAAGACCGCCCTGCGCACGACCGAAAGAGAGCTTGCAGCGCAGCGGGAAAACCTGGTCAAAGAACAGGCGCGCTGCGAGGCGCAGCGCGCGCAGGTGGAGGCCGAGCACGACGGCATTGTGGCCTCGCTTTGGGACGAATATGAGCTCACGGTGTCGGACGCCAAGCTGCTGCGCACCCCCATGGAGAGCGCGGCGGCGGCGCGGCGGCGCATCGCGGAGCTGAAGCAGGCGATCAAGGCGCTCGGCCATGTCAACGTCGGCGCCATTGAGGAATATAAGGAAGTCAAAGAACAGTTTGAATTTTACAGCGCCCAGGTGGAGGATCTGGAAACCTCCAAACGGGAGCTTGAGGGCATGATTGCCGAGCTGACCAAAGAGATGCAGACAATCTTCGCCAGGCAGTTTGAGGTCATCAACCGCCACTTTGGGCAGACCTTTCGCGACCTCTTTGGCGGCGGGGCGGCGGAGTTGTCGCTCTCCGACCCTTCCGATGTGCTCGAGTCGGGCATCGACATGAGGGTGCAGCCGCCCGGTAAGGTCATCAACCACCTCTCGGCGCTCTCGGGAGGCGAGCAGGCGCTCACCGCCATCGCGCTTTACTTTGCCATTTTGCAGGTGCGTCCCTCGCCCTTTGTCATCTTGGACGAGATAGACACCGCGCTCGACGAGGTCAATGTGGCGCGCCTGGCCAGCTACTACAAGCGTTTCACGCAAAAGACGCAACTCATTCTCATCACGCACCGCAGGGGCGCGATGGAGGTCGCAGACATTCTCTACGGCATCACCATGCAGGAGCGCGGCGTCTCCAAGCTGCTCAAGATCGACGTCAACGACGTGGAGCGGCAGATTAACCTGCGCGCCACCTGACATTCCTACATAACAAGCAAAAACGAAAGGAGCCATGAACAGTGGGCTTATTCAAAAAATTAAAACAGGGCCTGACCAAGACGAGAGACTCCCTTGGCAAAGCGGTGGACGGCGTGCTCTCGACCTTCACCCGCATCGACGACGAGCTGTTTGACGAGCTTGAAGAGGTGCTGCTGCAAGCCGACCTGGGGCTGGACGCCACAGAGGAGGTTTTGGAGGAGCTGAAAACCGCCGTCAAACAGCAGCGCGTCACAGACCCCGAGCAGGTCAAAGGCGTTTTGGCACAGATCTTGGGCGATCTTGTGCGCGGGGAGGAGGCTGCGCCGCTGGCGCTGTCCACAAAACCCTCGGTCATCCTGGTCATCGGCGTCAATGGCGTGGGCAAAACCACCACCATCGGCAAGCTGTCCGCCCACTTTGCATCGCAGGGCAAGCAGGTGCTGCTCGGCGCGGCCGACACCTTTCGCGCCGCCGCCGCCGACCAGCTTGGCATCTGGGCGCAGCGCACCGGGGCCGATCTCGTGCGCCACCAGGAGGGCAGCGACCCCGCCGCCGTGGTGTTTGATGCCATTGCAGCGGGCAAGAGCCGCGGAGCCGACCTCATCATCTGCGACACGGCCGGCCGCCTGCACAACAAGAAAAACCTCATGAACGAGCTCAATAAGATCTTTCGCGTCATCGAGCGCGAGCTGCCGGACTGCGACCGCGAGGTGCTGCTTGTGATCGACGCCACCACCGGGCAAAACGGGCTGGCGCAGGCGCGCGAGTTTTTGGGAGCCGCCCCCGTCACCGGCATCGTGCTCACAAAACTTGACGGGACCGCCAAGGGCGGCATTGTGGTGGCCATTCGGCGCGAGCTCGGCCTTCCCGTGCGCTTTGTGGGCGTGGGGGAGAGCGCGGACGATTTGCAGCCCTTTGACGCAGGGCTTTTTGCGGAGGCGATTGTGGGATGAACAAGTGGAAAATCAAAGAGCTGGTGATGGCCACCGGCAACAAGGGAAAGTTAAAAGAACTCTCGGTGCTGCTTGCGCCGCTGGGTATCGCGGTGCTCTCGCCGGCCGACTGCGGCGTGGAGGGGCTTTTTGTGGAGGAGACGGGCGAGACCTTTGAGCAAAACGCCGTCCTCAAGGCGCTGGCCTACTGCAAGGCGACGGGGCTGCCCGCCGTGGCCGACGACTCCGGCCTGTGCGTGGACTACTTGGACGGGGCCCCGGGCATTTACTCCGCCCGGTTCGCCCAGCCCGGCAAGCGCCGCCTGACCGTGCTGGAGAAGCTCCAGGGCGTGCCGGCGGAGCAGCGGGGCGCCCACTTTGTCAGCGCCGTGTGCTGCGTCTTCCCCAATGGGGACAAGATCGAGGCCGAGGGCAAGTGCTTTGGCACCATCGCCTTTGATTCCCGTGGGGAGAACGGCTTTGGGTACGACTCCATCTTCGAGCAG
>CABRXB010000128.1 GCA_902474785.1 uncultured Eubacteriales bacterium
ATCTCCAATGTGCTGATTTTTCTCGGGGCAAGCGCAGGGGTGCGGGTTCCATTGCTGCTCTTTGAGCTCTCCTGTCTGGGAGCGCCCTTTTCCCTGCTGCGCTTTGGGCTTAGCTTGCTTTTTCTCCCCGTCATGGCGCTTGTTATAGAAAGCAGGCTGTCGGAGACGGAAAAAGAGGAGATCTATGAGCGGGCAAACATGCTGTAGAGAGCGAATGCGCTTTTAAAGGTGAGCTCCGAAATCGACGCGCATCCCCTCGAGAAGAGCATGGCCCCTCCCTGTAAGGGCGTCGCTCCTCTCCAGCCGCCTGTACAGGACAGGTATTTGACTGAAAGGCATAAAGCTTTTAAAATTTGTGCAATTTGTCCCAACGAACGCTGAAAGCGCCAGAGAGTCTTGTGCGTTTCGCCACATGGAACGGCGGTTTCTCCTGGCGGAACCGGCCCCTTGTATTCGATTTTTAACGTGCTACAATGAAAGTGCCAAGGGGAGAAAAAGAAAAAACGGCTCCCAAGACAACTATAAAAATTCACACGGGAGGGATCACGATGTTAAAGGCAAATACAGGGTCCAGCACGTTGACTTCGGCTTACGAGGCCGGGAAAGAGGCTGCAAAGGAAGCGATGACAGGTTTGAAAGCGGCCAAGGTTGCGTTTGCCTATGCAAGCTGCGACTACGACCTTGACGAGATGCTGCGCGGGATCAAGTCCGCCGCTCCCGGTGTTCCGGTTATCGGCAACACGTCTTTTACCGGCGTCATCACGCCCAAGGGCTTTGTCGGCGGCGAGGGCTTTGTCGGGATGATGGCCATCGACGACGAGGATATGACGGTGGGCGTCGCCGCCGTCAAGAAGGGGAGCGACGCGAGGGCCGACGGCGCAGCCGTGGCGAAGAAGGCCATGCAAGCCGCCCAGAAAACCACGCCGCCCACCTACTTTTACATGGTTGCGCCCCCCGCCGAGGAGGAGTTTTTCCTCAAGGGAATCTCTCAGGTGATCGGCCGCGTGCCCTTCTTTGGCGGCAGTGCGGCGGACAACACCATCTCGGGACAGTGGAAGCTCTACACCGACGAGGCCGGCTCCTTTGCCGACGGTGTGGCGGTGGCCTTTTTCTGGAGCGAAACCCCCATGACCAATGTGTTTACGGGGGCCTATCATGAGACAGAGGATGTGGGCATCATCACCGCGGTCAAAGGCGATCGCACCCTGGTGGAGATCGACCACGAACCGGCGCTCAAGAAATATGCCGCGTGGCGCGGCGTTGACCCCGACACGCTGATGGATGCCAACCTGCTGTCGGCCACCATTGTCTCGCCGCTTGGCGTGAAAGACCCGCTGGGCGACCTGGTCGCCATCCGCCACCCCATGGCGGGCAACGCCGACTATTCGATGAACGTGGGCAACAAGCTGGCCGAGGGGACGGCCGTGATCCGCATGGAGGCCAGCGTGGACGAGCTCATCGCCTCGACCGGCAAGACGGTGGAGGCGCTCAAGAACAAGGCCGGCGCGCCGATCGGCGCGATGCATCTGGTGCACTGCGGCGGGCGCCGCGCCGGGATCGACAGTCGTATCGACGAGGTGGCAAAGCAGATTTGCGACGCGGCGGGCGACATACCCTTCCTGGTGGAGTTCACCTTCGGCGAGTATGGCTATGAGGACGACGGGCGAAACACCTGCGGCGGCCTGATGCTCTCCTTCACCGGCTTTTCCAAATGACGGCCAAAAGACCTTGTGAGATTCTTTGAGAGAAAGACCAGAAATCAAAGGAGGATTCGAAGATGAAAATGATCATCAATGGAGCGTGGACAGACGCGTTTGACAAGGGCACATTTGATGTCTTCAACCCCGCAAACGGAGAATATATCGACAGCGCCCCCTTTGCCAGAGAGCAGGATGTGGAACTCGCGGTTGCAGCCGCCAAAAAAGCGCAGAAGATCTGGGCCAAGGTGCCGATCTATGAAAAGGGAGAAATTCTCATGCGCTTTGTCGCAATGGTGGAGCGCGACAAGGAGGAGCTTGCAAAGCTGCTCTCGGCCGAGAGCGGCAAGCCCATCCGCGAAGCGCGCGCCGAGATCGCCAACATCCCGATTGCGTTCAAGGGTTTTGTGGAGCGCGCCAAACACCTGTATGGAGAGGTCATTCCAAACGGCGTTGAGGCAGGGCAAGAGCATCATCTTGTGATGACGGTGCGCGAGCCCATCGGCGTAATCGCCTGCATCATCCCCTTTAACTTCCCCTGCGACCTCTTTGATCAGAAGGTGGCCCCAACCCTGCTGGCGGGCAACGCCGCCATCGTCAAACCCCCGGAGGACAACCCGCTCACCCTGTGCCGTCTGACGGGCATGTTAAACGAAGCGGGCGTGACGCCTGGCGCTTTGCAAATCCTCACGGGCAAGGGCTCTGTGGCCGGCGCTGCGCTGTGCGCCCACCCCGATGTGCACGCCATCACCCTCACGGGCTCGACTGAAGTTGGCATCATCACCTACAAAAAGGCGGCAGAGCGGCTGGCCCATGTCTCGCTCGAGCTGGGCGGAAACGACGCCTTTGTGCTCTTCGAGGATGGGGACGTCGACCTCGCCGTGGAGGAGATGATCTGGGGCAGAATGTACAACTGCGGACAGGTGTGCTGCGCTTCGAAACGCTACCTCATCCACAACAGCCGCAGGGAAGAGTTTGTGAAAAAGGCTGTGGAGAGAATTAAAAAGCTGAAGGTCGGCAACCCCGCCGAGGAGAGCACCGACATCGCCTGCCTCATCAGCGAAAAGGCGGCCAAGGGCGTGGAAGAGCAGGTCAAACTCACCATCGAACAGGGCGGAAAGCTGGTGCTGGGCGGCACGCGCAACGGCGCGTTTTACGCCCCCACCGTCATCGACGACATTCCCAAGACCGCCGATGTCATGACCGACCTTGAGATCTTCGGGCCGGTGGTCAGCGTCACGGGATTTGACACCGAGGAGGAGGCCATCGCACTGGCCAATGCGTCTCGCTTTGGGCTTTGCGGCTGTGTGTTCACCGAGGACATGAAGCGGGCCTTCCGCGTTGCCTCGCAGCTTGAGTGCGGCGGCGTGGTGCTGAATGGCGCCTCCTTCTACCGCAGCTTTGAAATGCCCTTTGGCGGTTACAAGGATTCCGGCATCGGCACCGAGGGCGTGATGTCCACCTTCGACGAAGTGACAAGAACCAAGAACATCGTGCTCAAAAACATCTTGTGAGAAAAGGCACACAAAACTCCTGTTCGGTGATACCCCAAATGGGAAAACTTGAACCCCGTAGAAGGCAAAAGGCGAGCCCCCTGAACCATTCGGTTCAGGGGGCTTTGCATATGTCCTCTCAAAAGATAGCCCGGGGAATGCCCCGAGTGAGTTTGAGTTGCGGTGTAGCGGGGGCAAGGACGCTTGAATTTGTCACCGGGATCTTTGCGCCAGCTCTTTGCCAATGTCAAAGGCGGCTGCCAGATCTTTGGGGAATTGCTCCTGGCGGCGCCTGCGCTTTTGCTTCTCAGAAAATCCTGCCGCATGATATTTGGAATAGTCTTCAAATTGCAGCGTGTCGGTGGCGGCATAGTACTGCGTGCTGCCGCCCAGGTTGGCAAGCAGCCCGATGTTGCTCTCCATCACTGGCTGGTACAGGGCTTCATACCTGTCGCCTGCATTCATGGTGAAGAAAAAGGCGCAGTCGATGTGGCCGGGGAAAACCTTTTGGGTGTAGTCGTCATAGGACATGGTGATGAAGGCGAGGCGTTCCAAAAAGCAGCGCATTTGTCCCGTCACACCTCCAAAATAGATGGGGCTGCCCAAAAGCAGCACGTCGGCCTCCAGAACCCGTTCCAAAACGGGGCGCAGATCGTCGTTCAAATGGCAGCGGCAGGGGATCGCACCCTTGCGCTTGCACCCAAAACAACTGACGCATCCCCGGTAGTTGAGATCATACAGATGGATGAGCTCGGTCTGTGCGCCGACCGACGCGGCGCCGCGTTGCGCAGAGTCCAAAAGCTGCGCCGTATTCCAGTTTTTGCGCGGGCTGCCGTTGATTGCAATGGCTTTCATATTCGCACCTCCACAAAAAAATCCAAGAAAATACGGGGGAATACAAGTTGTTGCCCCGGAGGAAGCCGAGGGCGATTGATCTGATCGGGGTTTGGGCAGCATACAGGGGCAGACCGGCGGCAGCGGCGATTACGTTGTTGCCCGCTGTCAGGGGGTGAAGTGGAGATCGCCCTGTGCGGTCTGCGCACAAAGCGTTGGCGGAATGCAGATGGCGATGAACTTGTCGGGCGCGTTTTGGTATTGTAAGCGCCTTGGGGCTGCGCAAAACGGAAACGGCCCAAACCTGAGCCCCCGCGCCGTCTTTTTTAAAAGAGTTCTGTT
>CABRXB010000129.1 GCA_902474785.1 uncultured Eubacteriales bacterium
GACCGCCTGATTGCAGAGACTGCAGGCTTTTTCGTCAATTCTTGTTATCATACCACACGAAGACATATTCTTCAAGAAGCGTGGCCCGAGCGCAGCCCGTTGTCGTTGATCTTCCCCCGTCGGTTCCTAAAAAAGGCAGCGCAGACGCCTTTTCTCCCCTTGTCACACGCATCTCACCACTCTTATTGAAATTTCCGTAAATATTGAAAAAAACACTTGACTTCAAGTGCACTTTAAGTGGTACCCTGTAATCAGAAATGCTGCGACCCTCATCTTGAGCGACTACTAAACTCACTTGTTTTCAGGATAATTCTTGTTTTAGGAGGAATGCAGGATGCAAAAAGCCACTGTCTATTTCACAAAGGACATCAGCCCCGCCGGTCTGAAAAAGGCCTATGACGCACTGGGCGTCACCCTCAAGGACAAGGTGGCGGTCAAAATCTCCACCGGCGAGCCCGGCGGACACAACTTTTTGTCACCTGATCTGATCAAGGATCTGGTCAGTCAGATTCAGGGCACAATCGTGGAATGCAACACCGCCTATGAGGGCCGTCGCAACACCTCTGCCGAACACTGGAAAACCTTTGAGGAGCACGGCTTCACCGCCATCGCCCCCTGCGACCTGATGGACGAGGAGGGCGACATGGCGCTTCCCGTGGAAAACGGGTTTCATTTGAAGGAAAATTATGTCGGCGCCCACCTTGCCAATTACGGCTCCATGCTGATGCTCTCCCATTTCAAGGGACATGCGATGGGAGGCTTTGGAGGCGCCCTGAAAAACATGTCCATCGGCGTGGCTTCAGCCCACGGCAAACAGTGGATTCACACCTCGGGCAGCGGCGACAACTCCTTCGACGCCCTGATGAACGCCGACCACGATTCCTTCCTGGAATCCATGGCCGATGCCGACGAGTCGGTGATGCGCTATATGGGCCGCGAGAACATCGTGTATGTCAATGTGGCCAACAAGCTCTCTGTGGACTGTGACTGCGACGCCCATCCCAGCGAACCCGAGATGGCCGACATCGGTATCTTTGCCTCGCTTGACCCTGTTGCCATTGACCAGGCCTGCGTTGACGCTGTATATGCCTCGCCCGACCCCGGCAAGGCGGCGCTCATTGAGAGAATGGAAAGTCGCAACGGCATTCACACCGTGGAGGCCGCCGCCTCTTTGGGTCTTGGCAGCCGCGCCTATGAATTGGTCTCGCTGGATTGAGTTGATTGGTTTTGACCTTTTCTTGATTTGGAGACCAAAAGGGGTTGCAGCCGTTGCTGCAACCCCTTTTGGTTGTGATTTTTGCTGTTTCTCGACCGGCGTGTTGGCTGACACGGCCAAAAGAAAGCCGCAGGGCGTCAAGCCCTTTTCAAAGACGCTGTGAAAACTTGTCAAGAGGGGGATCAGCAAATCAGGCGCGCATTGGCCTGCATCGAGAACATACGGGGCCTTGTGCCGAACAACTCTTGTGCCGAACAACCCAAATTCTTATTACCGCCTTTGATGTAGTTTCAGCAGCAGCACGCTTCAAAATTACACTGCGCCCGCTCCCAATTGACAACAGAAAACCAATCCTCTATGTAGTTGGCGCGCTCATTGTAATGTTTGAGATAGTAGGCGTGCTCCCAAACGTCAATGGTGAGGATGGGACACAACCCAGCTTCCAGAGGGTTGTTCTGATTGGGCGTTGTGCCGATGGCAAGAGTTGCGCCGTCGCACACCAGCCAGGCGTAACCCGATCCAAACACCGACAGCGCCGCTTTTGTGAAGGCTTCTCGAAACTCTGAGAACCCTCCAAAACGGCTGTTGATTGCTCGGCGCAGGCCGCCTTGCGGCTCACGTTTCGCGGGGTTTGTCAGCAGATCGAAATAAAACCTGTGATTGTAAACGCCGCCGGCATTGTTTCGAATGGTACGTTGCACGTCGTCTTGCAGCCGAGACGCGTTGCAGATGAGCTGTTCCAGCGAGAGCTCTTGCAGCCCGGGACGATCTTTCAGCGCATTGTTGAGATTGTCGATATAGGTCTGCAGGTGCCTGTCGTGATGCAGCATCATGGTCTTTGCGTCGATGAAGGGTTCCAGTGCATCATAAGCGTATGGCAGGGGCAGGTTGACAAACGGATAAAACTCGTTTTCCATGGGAAGCACCTCTTTCCACTTTACCCCAGTGTATGACGCGGCGCCTCCCCCTGTTCAACCCCCTGTTCGAGCGGACAGTCGGATAACAAGCGGGCATTTTCATGCGCGTGCGCCTCCCCAGGAGCGTGGTCTTGATCGCCATTTGGCTCTTCAATGCATGGCGCTCGCATCGCTTGTCTGCTCGCCAACCGCAGGGCGCGCAACGATGGATCTCCTCTGATCTCCGCCACCGAACATGCAAGCTGCACCACAGCAGCTATAGGCATTTGGGTTTTGCGTGATGCAGTTATGCGCGCAGGACGAGCCCTACCCGAGAACTTATGGCATGCTCCAATGCCTGCATACGCTTAATAACTGTTGCGGCCAGAGCCGCCGGAGGGTGGTTCATCCTCCGATCCAAGGGAACAAAAAGTGACCTTTTTTGGCACGTCTCAAACGACGAGCATCATAAAAGCGCTCCCCCGTCTTCATCAATGGTCTGCCGCTTTTACGGCCAGTTTCGATCAAGGCGTTGTGCAGCACACCCCGGTATGCCGCGCGGCAAACAGTGGAGCTTCTTGATTGTCTTGCACATATCTTTTTGGCCCCTCCCCTGTCTGGCGAGACCAGGTTTGGAAAAAGGCGCATTCATCATCGCTTGTTATTTGCGAATGGACGCCTTTGGTCATGCGCTGTTGACACGCTTTTCAACTACAGAATTTTTCAAAACCAAGACTGTAAGGGGGTATTGACATGTTATACACAAAGTTGGGAAACTCTTCAATAACCGTCTCCCGCATCTGTCTGGGCTGCATGGGATTTGGAGACCCGACAAATGGTCAACACAGTTGGACGTTAGACGAGGAGCATTCCCGTGCGATTATAAAGCGCGGTCTGGAACTGGGCGTCAACTTTTTTGACACTGCCATTGCCTACCAAAGCGGCACCAGTGAACAATATGTGGGACGGGCCCTACGCGACTTTGCAAGGCGCGACGAAGTTGTGGTTGCCACCAAATTCTTGCCGCGTACAAAACAGGAGATTGAGGATGGGGTCAGCGGCCAGCAGCACATCCAGCAAATGCTGGACAAAAGCCTGCAAAACCTGGGTATGGACTATGTGGATTTGTATCTCTACCATATGTGGGACCATCAGACCCCAATTTACGACATTCTGGATGGACTCAATCGCGTCGTGAAGGCGGGGAAAGTCCGTTATCTTGGCATTTCCAACTGTTTTGCCTGGCAGTTGGCCAAGGCCAACGCCTTGGCGCAGCAGGAGGGCTTTGCCAAATTCGTCTCAGTCCAAGGCCACTACAACCTGATCTTCCGGGAGGAAGAGCGCGAGATGATCCCCTATTGCAAAGAGGAAAACATCGCTCTGACGCCCTATAGCGCGCTGGCCGGCGGGCGCCTTTCAAAGCGCCCCGGCGAGACCTCTGAGCGTCAAAGGCGGGACGAGTACGCAAAGCTGAAATACGATGCCGCCGGCGATCTGGACGCCCCCATTTTGGAGAGGGTGGCTCAACTGGCGGATTGCCGCGGCGTATCCATGACCGAGATCTCACTGGCCTGGTTGCTCAACAAGGTAACATCTCCGGTTGTGGGCGCCACCAAGTTCAGCCATATCGAGGGCGCCGTCAAGTCCACAGAGCTGACGCTGACAGAGCGTGAGCTGTCCTACCTGGAAGAGCTGTATCAACCTCATCCGCTGGTTGGCGTGATGTCTCAAAACACTCCAACAGCCACCCAGCAAAATCAGGTCTGGTCAATCGGAAACCAAAAAATCCAGGGGTGATGCGTCAAGGCCACATCAATACGAAGAAATGCCTGTGGCGAAAGCTGTGAGAAACGAGTCCTGCTCAATCCCACTGTTCGCAAGGGTTTTCCCTTCCCCGGTTTTTTTGCTGTATTCACATGGAGTATCAGTGGGACGCTGGCGCTCCTCCGATTTGTGTAATGCAAAAGCGGAGTTTCCCTTTCTTGGAAACTCCGCTTTTGCAAAAAAACGAGTTGTTGAGCTGTTGTGAATCACAACCCTTCTTTTCACAGACGCATAGGAGGGTGACAGGGTCGCTTTTTGCATCTCAAAACGCGCTGAAGCAAAAAGGCAGTCGTTGACGATTGCATCTCAACTTTTAAAAATGTTTTTTCTGTCATTTTCACCCACTTCTGTTTTTGCCGCGCAACATCTCTGCCGCCAGGTTGCGGCTGCGGCGTCTCTGTGACAATAAAGCATTTGAGAC
>CABRXB010000130.1 GCA_902474785.1 uncultured Eubacteriales bacterium
TAGTAGTCACATAGCATGGACAGGTTGGGGTTAAAGGGGTTGTCATATGCCGTGCTCATCTGTGTTCCCTCCATCATATCAAGACATAATGTGATATTTATTTTATATATTCCTCTTTGTTATGCACAAAAGAGGATGGTTCGACGGAATTTTTGACATCGGCCGGCGGCATTTTTGTCTGGACAAGGCGAAACCGACGGGCTCTTTGCGTATATTCAGAGAGCCGGTCAGACTCAAACCGCGCCGCCCTTTGTCGGCCAGGGCGGTTCTCGCACCCTCGAAAGATCTGACAAGGAGATAGCCTTGTCAGTAAATCGTGAGGGCGGTGCCTTCCAGAATGGCACAAACTGCGCCGCTTTGATCCAAAAACTGCGCCCCATTCCTGACAAGGGGCGTCACCGTGATATCCTGCGCGCTACAAGCGCCGCCGCCGCGCACCAGCAAAAAGGCGTCGTACTGTGCGGGGTCGGCATATTCTCCATAGACGCTGCCCTGCGCGAGCGGCGTGACGGTGGGGATGTCGAGGCTGTCGCAGGTCTGGCGCAGCGCGCCGGTCAGCGCCCACCGGCTCTCTGTGACGCCGTGAAGATGCTCGTGCCACTCATAGTTTTGATCGGGGAGATAACAGGGCTGCACGCCGAGCAGCGCGACCGCCTTGGCATTTTGCGGCAAAGCGTCCGCCACCGCCTCGAGCAGAGCGGCATCCTGCGCCGCCGTCAAACGATAGTCTGCAAGCTCGGGCAGCGTGGCAAGCAGCAGCGCCGATGCAATGGCGCCGGCGGTAAGACGCGCCCCTTTTGGGGAGAGCGGCGCGATGCGCAGCAAAGCGTCTGCAAAAAGGGCGAGGCCGGGCAGCGCCGCACCGAGCGCGCGCAATCCGATCCATGGATTTGCTATCACAAAAAAGGGGGCAAAGGGGCCGATGGCCACCAGCGCGCCAATCAGCAGGGCCAGCCACGCGCGCTTTTTGGGCGAAATGTCCGCAGGCAGGCTGGTGCAGGACTGCTCTTTTGGGCCGAGGGCTCTCTCCTGTCGTGCCTTGTCCGACGCTTCGGGGCGGGCGAATCGACTTGACACACATTCTTCCCGCGCACCGGTCGAAAAACGCTTGTCCAGATGCAACGTCGTCCACCAAAGCAGCGCAAGCAACGCCAGCAGCATGGGCAGAGCGGGCCAGAGTGTCTGCGCGAGAACGCCGGGAAAGCGCAGCAGAGCTCTCAGGGTCAGCGCCGGGATGGATTTGAAAACGGCGTAGAGCTGCTCGAACACCTGCGGCAGATGCTGCGAAAAAAAGGCGGCGTCTCGAAAGGGGAGCACGAGCGATGCGCGCGCGCCATAGAGCGCCGAGGGCCCGGCCGCCGCGCACAGCGTCGCATAGACGCCATAGGCGGCGCAGGGCAGCACAACCGAGGCAACTTTTGTGAGCGGTCGCCTTGTCCAAAACAGGCCGCACAGCGCGCAAAGTCCCGCGGCCAGCACAAAACACTGCTCATAAAACCCAGCGGCCAGCAGGCAGCACCCGCCGGCGGCCAGCATGAGCCAGGGCCGTTTTTCTGCGCGCAGGGCGCACAGGCCGGCACAGGCCGCAAGCAGCAGACCGGGGATGACGCGCGTTGACGCCGAGAGCCAGTAGGTGGCCTCAAAATTGGCGGGCAGCAGCAGAAAAAACCATGTAAAGAGCGGCCCTGTGCCCACCATCTCGTCAAAGAGGCGTTCAAAGAGCAGCGCCGAGAGCGTCAACAGCGCGGCAAGCAGAGCGAGCGCCAAAAACAGACAGGGCCAAAAGCGCGACCACACCGCAATGTCGGCAAGGCCCGCCAGCGGACGCGCGGCAAGCAGCCCCAGTCGGCTTACCGCCTGGGGCAGAGCGCCCATCAGATTGGCATAGTTGTAGTATTGAATGTGGTCGTCGAGCAGAGGCTGATAGGAAAACCCAAGCAGGGCAAAGCGCAGCAACGCCAGGGCATAGAGCGCAGCGGCGCGCTGCCGGTATGCCCGTTGCTCTATTGCCATATGGCCACCCCCATTTGTAAAGACGCCCGCAGGCAGGCGCGAGAAACATGCTGGCACACGAAAAGCAATCCAGTAAGGCTCCCGCGGCACCCCGCCCGTTTTCCCCGGGTTTTTGCCTAACAGCCCTGACCAGAAATGGCCGCAGCGTCTTGGGCAAGATGCCCTTTTCAATGCGGCTGGCCGCACCCCGAGATGGAAGCTCAACCTTCGACCTGGAGCCCGGCGATGGCTGGCCCGCTTCGAGGTTTGAAGGCAAGCCGGGCAAACCCATGGAAGACAGGCGCGCCTCGCCTTCTTTATAATTTGGCGAGCAAAGCGCGCCGCCTTGAAGCTGCGGCAAAGGGCCGCCGCTTGAAATGAAACGATAAGCCGGCGCGCCCCCTTTAAAGCCGGTATGAGGGCCGCTTGCAGAACTTGCGTTGATGCGGCCGTCTTCTGACCGGGCAAGCTGCGACAAAGCGTCTCACCTCGTGGCGACGACCCGACTTCACAAACATGCGTATGGCTATTGTATCTCATTTCCTGGAATTTTGCAAACCCGGCAACGAAAAAGGGGCTCCTGAAATTTCTTTTCGCAAAAGCGCCTTGCAGCTTTGCGGCGACGCGCCTTTCGCCGCCAGCCCCGCCGGTCGCGTAAATGCGCGACAAGGCGCGCCATTGCGTTGCGAGGACGCATTGTGGGGTTTTTACGTGACCTGCGCGACACTTATGGCACGCTCACGGCGGAGCTGCGCCGTCGGCGGGGCTGGCGATGAAAGACGGCCGCTTCCCAGAAAAGCCGGGGGATTAAAGAGCCCCACCCCCGCCATGAATTTGGTGGGATGCGCCAAAACGCGGCGACCCGTGATTTGTCGAAGGTCTCAAATCATACAGTATGGGCTGCCGCCCCATTACTGCGCTCCCGATCAAAATATTCGAACTTTCCCTGACGGTTTTTGTGGTGTTCTCTCGAGCGCCATGCTGATCATCGAAAGGGGTTTTTCTTTGATCTTCGTCTCCATACAACCGCTGTCCACGATAAGCGCTGGCTCACATTTTTCCTGTGATGGGCTGTGGCTTTACACCCTTCGGAATCGGGCACACATATCCTTTTCCCACCCGCTTTCTGTGCTCCTCCCTGGCGCGTTCCAACGCGTCAGGCTGCTCAATCAGCGCAATGGCCGTTCCCGCCAGCGCTCGCGCCGCATACAGCATCCCCTTGTGCGCTGCGGGCAACTTGCCCTGCGCCACGATCTGCCAGGAATGTCCCGGGGAGGACATGGCCCAGGTCGTCGTATAACATTGCGCCGTAGGGCAGACCCAGCTCACGTCGCCCACGCCCGACGAACCCATGGCCGCACCCTCCAACTCAAAATAGGGCGTCAGATAGTCGCAAAGCGCCTGCCCCGCATGTTTTTCAAAGCAGGCGACCACCTTGCCGCCACCCGCGCCGTATTTCTCCACATTGTCGCGCGGCGCGGGGCAGCTCTCCTCGTAGCGGCGCGCCGTCACCCACTCGCTCTCGTCAAAAACAGGCGGCGTCGCCTTTTTCATACACTGGTGAAGCAGTCGCTGCAGCGCGCTGTTTGGAACGATGTTGGAGCAGGCCTTGACAAATCGGACTTCAAGCGACGTCTGCGTCATGAGCGCCGCGCCGCGCGCAATGTCGCTCACGCGGTCAAAGAGCTCCTTTGCCTGATCATTTCGCGGTGCGCGGATGAGGTAAAGCGCGCTGGCATTCGCCTGTACCACATTGGGCGAGAGCCCGCCTGCGTCGGTGATGGCATAGTGTACGCGCGCCTCGGGGATCATGTGCTCACGCAGAAACTGCACGCCAATGTTGAGCAGCTCCACCGCATCAAGCGCACTGCGGCCGTTGTGGGGGTCGGCGGCGGCATGGGCGGACAGCCCCGTAAAATGATAGGCCGCCTGAATGTTGGCAAGCGAGCTCTGGGCGGCCACCATGTTGAGACTGCCGGGGTGCCAGGTCAGCGCGGCGTCGAGCGCGTCAAACACGCCCTCTCGCGCCATAAACGCCTTGCCCGAGCCGCCCTCCTCCCCCGGACAGCCAAAATAGACCACCCTACCCAAAGCGCCGCTTTTTTGAAGATAATCCTTGACGGCGAGCGCCGCGCCCAGCGCCCCCACCCCCAGCAGATGATGGCCGCAGCCGTGTCCCGGCGCGCTCTCGATTTCCCACTCGCGCGCAAACGCCCCCGCCTTTTGACTCAGGGAGAACAGCGCGTCGTATTCGCCGAGCAATCCAATACAGGGCTCCCCCTCCCCGAAGCTGGCACAAAAGGCTGTTTCAATGCCGGCAATGCCAAACTGCACGGAAAAGCCTTCTCGCTCGAGCAGCTC
>CABRXB010000131.1 GCA_902474785.1 uncultured Eubacteriales bacterium
GAGAAAGCCGAGCCGAAGAAAGCAAAGAGCGCGGCAAAGAAAAAGAGCAGCGATTTAGAGCTTTAACCGCTGTATCTCTTTACCGCTTCTTATACCGTTTTATAGCCCCGCGTGGGATTTGGGCACCATTTGGGCACCATTTACCGAAAAAGCACCACTAACACAGGCGATAAAAGAAACGCCGAGAACGCGCAAAAACATAGAGTTTATGCGGGTTTCCGGCGTTTTCTAATCCCTCAACCGACCTAAAATCATCTTGCGGCAGAGAGAAAAATTCTACTATTTTTTATAGTATTATACCGACTTGTTCTTCTCAAGGCCGTCTGGTGAAACTGACGAAGTTTTTATTATACACACTCATCTACAACAGGGGCGCTGAGGGACTCCAATTGACATTTCCTCGCAATCGTGGTATAGTGAAATCAGTATTCTGACATCGAAAAGCGCTTTGAGATGGAAGATACAGTTGATATGCAAGACCGCAGGTGAGATGCGCTGTTTGTGCATCTTCAAGCGACGCAAAATTGTGTATGGCTGCATCTTCCGATGCAGCCATTTTTTATTGGCTGCTGTGGCTCAAAAAACGTCTTTGGGTGAAAGAAAAACAAATGGAGGAACAGTTTATGGAGACAAGAGTTGCATTGATCGGCATCATCGTGGAGAGTCCCGATTCTGTGAACGAATTGAACGGCATCTTGCACGACTACGGCAGCCATATCATCGGACGCATGGGCATTCCCTACCGGGAGCGCGGCATCAACATCATCAGCATCGCGGTGGATGCACCGCAGGATGTGATCAGCGCGCTGTCGGGTAAGATCGGGCGGTTGCCGGGCGTCAGTGCGAAGACGGCCTATTCCAATGTGGTTACAAAGAATGAGGCGTGACATTGCAGGCAGCCTCACTTGGCGCAGCCGTGCTTTGCTGCTCCTGCTGCCGGTCGTCGCCGTGATTGCTGCCCTTGCCATTGGACGCATCGGCGTGCCGGTGCGCTATATCTTTACCTCGGTTGCCGAAAAACTGGGCGTAGAGGGCGTTGTGATCCCTCAGTTTGAGTCGGCGCTTTGGAGATACCGGCTGCCTCGCATCCTGCTGTCGCTGCTGGTCGGCTCGGGTCTCTCGGTTTCAGGCTGCGCCTTTCAAAGCCTGTTTTCCAACCCGCTGGCAACACCTGACACGCTGGGAGTGGCAAGCGGCGCCTCCTTTGGCGCGGCGCTTGCGCTGCTGCTTGGCTTTGGTCTGCTGGGCGTGCAGATGCTGGCGGTGGTTTTCGGCATGACTGCCGTGGCGCTCACCTATCTGTCCGGCTGCGGCAAGGGGCGCTCCTCCATGGGGATGATGATTCTCTCAGGCATCATGGTGGGTTCGCTCTTTACGGCGCTGATCTCGCTTGTCAAATTCACGGCCGACACCGAATCGCAGCTTCCCGTCATCACCTACTGGCTCATGGGCAGCATGAGCGCCGCCGGCTACAACTCGCTGCTGCTGGGCGCGCCCCTGATTCTCATCGGCATTGCCGTTTTGTACCTGCTGCGCTGGCGGCTCAACATCCTGCCCCTTTCGGACGACGAGGCGCGCGCCTCGGGCATGAACGTGCGCGCCATGCGCATTGTCACGGTGCTGTGCGCCACGGCCATCACCGCCTCCTGCGTGTCCATGTGCGGACAGGTGGGCTGGGTGGGACTGCTGGTGCCGCACCTGTGCCGGATGCGTTTTGGCAACAACCATCTGTCGCTCATCCCGGCCTCGGTGTGTGTGGGCTCGGCCTTTATGGTGGCGGTGGACACCATGGCGCGCAGCATTTCTGCGGCGGAGCTGCCGCTCTCCATTTTGACGGCCATCATCGGCGCGCCCTTTTTCATCGTCCTCATGCGCCGCTCCGGGGGGTGGCAACTGTGATCTTGTCGGTAGAAAAGGGAAGTTTTTCCTATACGCGGGGCGGCAGAAAGGTTTTAAAGGATGTCAACTTCTCGGCAGGTCCCGGCGACATGGTGGCCATTTTGGGGCCCAACGGCGCCGGGAAGACCACGCTGCTGCGCTGCATCATGGGTTTTTTGCGCTGGAGCGCCGGTCGCAGCGCGTTGAATGGCAGAGACATTCGCACGCTGCCCCACCGGGAGCTCTGGCAGACTGTCGCCTACGTGCCGCAGGCCAAGGGAGCGGCTTCGGCCAGCACCGCCCTTGAAATGGTGCTGCTCGGCCGCGGCAGCAGAGTGGGCCTTTTTGCGCGGCCGGGCGAGGCAGACCTTGCCGCTGCGCGCGAGGCCATGGCGCGCCTGCACATCGAACATCTGGAGGGCAAACGCTGCGCCGAGATGTCGGGGGGCGAGCTGCAAATGGTTTTGATCGCCCGCGCGCTGGCAGCGCAGCCGCGCATTCTCATTCTGGATGAGCCGGAATCCAACCTCGACTTCAAGAATCAGCTTTTGGTGCTGGGCGCCATGTCGCAGCTCACGGCCTCCGGCATGACCTGCGTGTTCAACACGCACTACCCGGCCCATGCACTGCAGCGGGCGGGCAAGGCGCTGCTGCTCTCCCGGGAGGGCGACTGTCTGTTTGGAGACACCCACGCGGTGGTCACGGAGCAGAACATCGAGGCGGCCTTTGGCGTAAAAGCCGTGATCGGCGAGGTGGAGACGCCCGCCAGCATGGTGCGCGACGTGATCGCGCTTGAGATCTGCGAGCAGGGCAAGAGCCTGACCAGGCAGGAAGCGCAAAAGCAACGCGCGCTGGCGGTGGTCTCCATTCTCTCACGCGATTTCGATCTCGCGCAGCGCATCAACGAACTGTTGCACGAGGTCGCCCCCTATATTGTCGGCAGAATGGGAATGCCCTACAGGGAGGCCGACGTCTACATCATCAATGTGACGGTTGACGCGCCTGCCGGCGTGGTGGACGACCTTTGCGCAAAACTGGGCCTTTTGCCCGGCGTCTCGGTCAAGGCCACCTATGCGCGCGGCGCGTTGCCCCAAAAGGAGGCGTAAACCATGACCAATATTCAGTTGATTCAAACGCTGCACGAGCAAAAACGGCTGACCATGGAGCAGTGGACGCAGCTCATCGGCACCTTCACGCAGGAAGACCGGGAGTTTGCCGCGACGCTGGCCCGGGAGATCTCCAACGCCCGCTTTGGAAACAAAATCTTTTTTCGCGGCATTGTGGAGTTTACAAACTACTGCAAGACCAACTGTCTCTACTGCGGCATCAGAAGGGACAATCAAAACGCCTGCCGGTACCGTCTGACCAAAGAGGACATTCTCGCCTGCTGCGCGGACGGATATGCCGCCGGCTTTCGCACCTTTGTGCTGCAGGGCGGAGAGGATCCGTGGTTCACCGATGAGCGCATGGAGGACATTGTGCGCGCCATTCGCGCGGGATATCCCGACTGCGCCATCACGCTCTCTTTGGGCGAGCGCAGCAGGGCCTCCTACCAGCGTCTGTTCGACGCGGGCGCCGACCGTTACCTGCTGCGGCACGAGACGGCCGACAAAGCCCACTATGAGGCGCTGCACCCCCCGGAGACCTCCTTTGAGAACCGGATGCGCTGCCTGTATGACCTGCGCGACATCGGCTATCAGACGGGGTGCGGCATGATGGTGGGCACGCCGGGGCAGCGCCCCGAGCATCTGGCGCGCGACATGCTCTTTTTGTGCGAGTTTCGCCCCCACATGATCGGCACGGGGCCCTTTTTGCCCCATCACGACACGCCCTTCAAAGACGAGCCGGCCGGCAGCGTGGAGGTCACGCTGATGCTGCTGTCGCTGTGCCGCATCATGCTGCCAAGTGTGCTGCTGCCCGCCACCACCGCCCTTGGGACGCTGGACGGCGAAGGGCGCAAGCGCGGCGTGCTGGCCGGGGCAAATGTGATCATGCCCAATCTCTCGCCCGCCTCGGTGCGGGAGAAATACAAGCTGTACGACGGCAAGTCCATCACGGGGGACGACGCCGCCGAGAGCCTTGACGTTTTGCGCCGGCACATGGCCGAGATCGGCTACGAACTCTGCGTGAGCCGGGGTGACTATAGGGAGGAAGGTGTGAGCCAATGATAAAAATTGCAGTTTATGGCAAGGGCGGCATCGGAAAGTCCACCACGGTGTCAAATGTGGCGGCCGCGCTTGCACAGCAGGGACTTTGTGTGATGCAGATCGGATGCGACCCCAAGGCCGACTCCACGGGGATGCTGCACGGCGGCACAAAAATTCCCACGGTGCTCGACCTGGTGCGCGAGCGCAAACAGGACTTCACGCTCGACGATATGGCGGTGCGCGGCTTTGGCGGCGTGATCTGCGTGGAGGCCGGCGGCCCGACGCCGGGGC
>CABRXB010000132.1 GCA_902474785.1 uncultured Eubacteriales bacterium
GGTGTGTTGCCCCTGGGCGACACCCCACATGCCGCATCAGTGGGGCGAAGGCTCAAAGCGCCTCATATTTTGCGGCGGGAAATACTATACTGAAGAAAAAGAACGCGAGAAAGGGGGAGACGTCTTTGGAAAAAGCGCCGCTCGACTCTGCGACAAGACGCAGAATGCTGCTCATCCTTTTCCTTTTTTTGGGTGTTTGCTTTTTGGCAATCACGGTAAAACTCTTCTATGTGCAGATCGTTCAGCATGAGCTCTATCAGGCCAAAGCCATCGACCAGCAGGTGAGAGACACCACCGTGACGCCCAAGAGAGGCACCATTTACGACCGCAACATGAAGACGCTGGCGGTGTCGGCCTCGGCGGAAACCGTCTACATCGCGCCAAAGTCCATCAAAAACGACGAAGAGGCCGCGCTCATCGCCAGAGAGCTCTCCCGCATTTTGGAGGTCAGCGAGGAGACCATCCTCAAAAAGACCAAGGCCAACAACTACTATGAGATCATCAAGCGTCAGGTTGAAAAGGAGACGGCCGATCAGGTGCGCGAATTCAAAAAGGAATACGACCTTGCTGCCGTGGCGCTGGCGGAGGACTCCAAGCGGTATTACCCCTATGGGGCCTTTGCCTCTCATATCATCGGCTTTACCAACGTCGACGGAGAGGGCATTGAAGGCATTGAGAGCTATTACAACGACGTTTTGGTGGGCATGCCCGGGCGCATCATCACCGCCAAAAACGCCCGCGGCACCGACATGCCCTTTCGCTATCAACAGTATATCGACGCGCAAAACGGCTACAACCTTGTGCTGACCATCGACGAGGCGGTGCAGCACTTCATCGAAAAACAACTGGAAAACGCGGTGGTGGAATACAACGTGCAAAACCGTGCGACCGCCATTGTCATGGATGTCAACACCGGCGCGATTTTGGCCATGGCCACCAAGCCCGACTTCGATCTCAACAACCCGCGTGAGATCACAGATGCGGCGCTGCTGGCCGAACTGGAAACGCTCACGGGGGAGGAATACTCCAAGCGCCAGATGGAGATCTGGCAGAGCATGTGGCGCAACAAGGCCATTGCCGACACCTATGAGCCTGGAAGCGTGTTCAAGATCATCACGGTTTCCATGGCGCTCGAAAAAAACGTGGTCACGCTGCACGAGACCTTCAACTGCCCGGGCTACAAGGTGGTGGCCGGCACGCGCATCTCCTGCTGGAAGGCGGGCGGGCACGGCACGCAAGACGTGCTGACGGGGCTCAAAAACTCCTGCAACCCCGTGTTTATGGAGCTGGGCGCGCGCATCGGCGGCCAGTCGTTTTACGACTATGCCGAGGCGTTCGGACTGCTCAACAAAACGGGCATCGACCTCTATGGCGAAGCCTCGGGCATTTTCTTTGACAAGAACACCATCTCAAACGGCGTGGTGGAGACGGCGGTTGCCGCCTTTGGCCAGACCTTCAAGGTCACGCCCATTCAGATGATCACGGCCATCTCCGCCTGCGTCAACGGGGGATATCTCAATCAGCCCTATTTTGTGAGCAAGATCATCGACGACAACGGCAACGTGGTGCAGTCGTTTGACCCTTTGACCAAGCGGCAGGTCATCTCTGAGGAGACCTCGAACACGGTGGCCTCGATGCTCGAGCAGGTCGTGGCCACCGGTACCGGCAAAAACGCCTATATCAAGGGGTATCGCATCGGCGGAAAGACGGGCACCTCCGAGAAGATTGACGAGAAAAACGAAGAGGGCGTCGCCGACAAGCGCATCTCGTCTTTTTGCGGCATTGCCCCGGCCGACGACCCGCAGATCGCCATTTTGCTGCTCATGGATGAGCCCGAAGTGGATCAGGTGACGGGCGGCCTCATCGCAGCGCCCACCGTTCGCAAGATGTTTGAAGACATTTTGCCCTACCTTGGGATTATGCCTCAGTACACCGAAGAGGAGCTCTCTTCTCTGGAGAAGAGCGTGCCCGATGTGGCGGGTCTTTCGGTTCCCGAGGCAAGAGAGAAACTCAAAGAGGCGGGCTTTACCCCTTCCGTCATCGGAGACGGGGAGGGCGTGATCGAGCAGGTGCCGCGCAGCGGTCAGAAGCTGGCCAAGGGCGGCAAGGTGCTGCTCTACACGCTGGAGGAGGAGACCTCCTCGCTTCAGGAGGTGCCGGATGTGGCGGGGCTGACGGCAAGACTTCAGGCTGCCGGCTTTAACATCCGCGCAAACGGAAAGGATCTCACGGAAACGCAGGTGCACGCCGTCACACAGTCGCCGGCCGCCGGCGCGCTGGCAGAAGCCGGTAGCGTGGTGGAAGTGGACTTTGTGCACGAGGCCGCATCAGAATGGGTCAGTGTGGACTATTGACAAAGGAAAAGGGGAACGCGCCTTTCGCGCCCCTTGAAGAGTGGAGGATGACGATGAAATTACAGCAGTTACTGCAAGGTGTGATAACAAAAAGCGATCTGCCCGATCTGGAGGTGGCGGCGCTGACGTCGGACAGCCGCAAGGTGGAGCCCGGTTTTGTCTTTGTGGCGGTGCCGGGTGTGAAGGTCGACGGCCACGACTTTATCGAGCAGGCACAGCAGGCGGGCGCCGTCGCCATTGTCGCACAGCGCCCCGTTGAGACAGCTCTGCCCTTGATTTTGGTGGACGACACGAGAATCGCCTATGCGCGCATGGCAGGGAATTTCTATGGCAACCCCGCCTCCAAACTCAAGCTGGTGGGCGTCACGGGGACAAACGGCAAGACCTCAACCACCTTCATCATGAAGCATGTGCTGGAATGCCAGGGCCACAAGGTGGGTCTTGTGGGCACCATTGTCAACATGGTGGGAAATGAGGCGCAGGAGGCCGACAACACAACGCCCGACGCCATGGCGCTGCAAGAGCTCTTTGCGCGCATGGTGAGCGAGGGCTGTGACTGGTGCGTGATGGAGGTCTCCTCCCATGCGCTCGACCAGCACCGCGTCGAGGGGTTGCACTTTGCCTGCGCCATCTTCACCAATCTCACGCAGGATCATCTTGACTACCATGAGACCATGGACAACTATCGTCTTGCCAAGCAAAAGCTCTTTGATTTGTCGGACGTCGGCGTATTCAACTTTGACGACCCCGCCAGCGAAATCATGATGCAGCAGGCAAAGACAAAGAAAAATCTGACCTTTTCCACCGTGAGCGATTTTGCCGACGTCACGGCCAAAAACATCCGTCTGTTTGCCGACCATGTGGAGTACCAGGCGGTGTCCAAGGGCTGCATCAACCGGGTGAGCGTGGCCATGCCGGGCGGCTTCAACGTGAGAAATACGCTGGGCGTCATCACGGCGTGCCTTGGGCTTGGCATCGAGCAGGCCGACGCGGTTGCGGCGCTCAAGACCTGCAAGGGCGTCAAGGGTCGCATCGAGGTGGTGCCGACGAACACGCCCTATACGGTCATTTTGGACTATGCGCACACGCCCGACGCCCTGGTCAACATCGGTCGTGCCATCAGGGATTTTGTCAAGGGGCGCATTCTCACGGTGTATGGCTGCGGGGGAGACCGCGACCGCACCAAGCGTCCGCTCATGACAAAGGCCGTGATCTCCTTTTCCGACTACTTTGTTTTGACCAGCGACAACCCCCGCACCGAAGACCCGCAGAAGATTTTAAAGGATGCGGCGACCGGCATCGACAAGAACTGTAAAGTTCCCCATGCCATTATTGAAGACCGCACGCAGGCCATTGCCCACGCGCTCGAGCAGGCAAGGCAAGACGACATCGTTTTGATCGCCGGAAAGGGCCATGAGACCTACCAGATTCTCTCCACCGGGAAGATTCACTACGATGAGCGCGAGATTGTCAAAGAGCTGCTGGGGGAGCTGTGACGGCTCACCATAACGCCTTCGCTAAGGGAGGAACCTCTGCATGGAATTGACCGCCTTGATGCCCTTCGCCTTCTCTGCGCTGCTGTGCATGGGCATATCGCCGGTGCTCATCCCCTATCTGCACCGGCTGAAATTTGACCAGACCATCCGGGAAGACGGCCCCACCTGGCACAACGCCCACCATGGGCGGCATCGCCTTTGTTATCAGCACCACGGTGGGAATCCTGCTTGGAGGGTTTGTCTATTTGAAGCGCATGCCCAAAAGCGCCGTGCTCGTGCTGCTGTGCGCGCTCTCCTTTGGCTTTGTGGGCTTTGTTGACGACTATATCAAAGTGGTCAAAAAGCGCAATCTCGGCCTCACAGCGCGCCAGAAGCTGCTGCTGCAGGTGCTGGCCAGCATCGCCTTTTTGTGGGCGGTGCACATTGCGGGATGGGGCGGCGCCGTCCTTGCCATTCC
>CABRXB010000133.1 GCA_902474785.1 uncultured Eubacteriales bacterium
ACCCGGTGGGAAAATTGCCTACAGAATTGTTTTACAAAGAAAAAGGCCCTGCTTTTCGAGGAGAACATCGAAAAGCAGGGCCTTTTCTTATGTCGGAGATTAGCCTAAATCATTTCAATGAGATTGGCTGTGCGCTTAGGTGCAGGCCCGCGGCGCTCTTCGCAAGCCTCAAAGCAAGCACAGCGGGGGCTTTGTCTTTTTGCACACAAAATTAATTGGCCGTCTGCTTCAAATGAAGCAGTCGGAGGGCGCGACGACAGGTAAAATGACATCAAAGGGCGTTGTCAGATTGCCTCCTGGGTACAAAGGGAGGACAACGCTGGCAGGTCGGAAACAATCAGCTTGCCCCGCAGCGTTTCCACAATGCCCCTGCGCCGCAACGCACCGAGCTCCCGCGTGATTTGCACACGGCTCATCCCGAGGATTTCCGCAAGCTCGTCTTGCGTCATGTCGATGACGAGGCCGGAGTTGGCGGGCTGGTTGATGGTCAGCAGATATAAGAGATTGCACAGCTTTGTCAGCGATGGATTGTACGCCTGGTGAATGGTCTCAAACAGGAAGCGGTTGATGTACATGGAGTGCCAGTTGACCACCTGCTCGCTCAAATCGGCGTTTGTCCGAAACATGGCCTTAAACTGTGAAACTGTGAACTCCAGGACCTGCATGTCGGAGAGCGCTACCGTCGTCAGAATCAGCTCGACACGGAAATCGTTTGGACGATAGCCGGGAAAAACAGTGCCCGGGCCATGGAAGCTGATGATTTTTCTGCGCCCGCTTTCATGGTCGGCGTAGTGCATTGCCGCCCCGGAAACGATGTAATGGATTTTTTCGTAAGGCGCGCCGGGCGACCACAGATAGTCGCCCTTTTGAAAGCGTTTTGCCACATGGGGCTGTGACAGAAAGTAGTCATAAAACGAGCGAAAATCATCTGCGAAATAATAGCGCGGCGTCAACACGGCAATCACCTCACCTTGGATTATATTAAATTATAACACACAAGAGATCAAATTTTCTACAGACGGAGAAGAGGAGGAATGTCAGTGAATATTGTCATGATCACGGGAAGCCCGCACAAAAGAGGCACCTCTGCGCTTTTGGCGGATGGATTTGCCACAGGCGCCAAGGAATCGGGGCATCACATTGATCGCTTTGACGCCGCGCAGGAGTGCGTCCACCCCTGCATCGGATGCGATACCTGTCAGTGCGGCAAACGGCCCTGTGTGTTTCAGGATTCGATGAATGAACTGTATCCAGAGTTGTTGAGGGCGGATATGGTCGTTTTTGTCTCTCCGCTCTACTACCATGCGATGTCGTCACAAATCAAAATGGCGATAGACCGATTTCACGGGGTGGATGATCTGTTGCGCAAAACGCCAAAAAAGACGATGCTGCTGATGACTGCCGCAAGCGAGGTCGAAAGCATCTTTGATGGCGCCGTGACAAGCTACCGGGAGACGGTAAAGTATCTGGGTTGGGAAAATTGCGGAACGCTGCTTGCCTACGGTTGCTACACACAAGAAGATATGGAAAAGACCGATTACCCGGGGCAAGCCTATGCGCTTGGAAAGGCGGTGAAATAAATGAATTTGCTCTCCGCCCCGCTGTCGGTTGGAAGCGTCTCGATCAAGAACCGTGTCGTTGTTCCCGCCATGGCGGACTTTGGCATGACCCGATCGGACGGCCTGGTCAATGAGCGACACATTTCGCGCTATGGCGCGTATGCAAAAGGCGGCGCCGGCTTGATCATTGTTGAAGCCTGTTCCGTGGCGCGCTTTCAAGAAAACCGGGGGACGATTGTGTTAGACAGTGACGATTGTTTGCCGGGAATGACAAAATTGGCGAAGGCCACCAGCGACAACAACGCCGTCGCCCTGGTGCAAATCATGTTGACCGGGCTTTCCGTCATGCCGGAAAACAGCATTGCAAAAATCAGTCGGGAGCGGTTTTTGAAATACAAAGCCGATTTTCTCGCCGCTGCGATTCGCTGTCAAAAGGCGGGCTTTCACGGCGTGGAGCTTCATGCCGCGCACGGGATGTATCTCGACGAGATCATCGAGACCAGCACGAGATCTGATGAATACGGCGGGTGTTTTGAAAACCGCGTCCGTCTGCTGGAGGAGCTGATCCGGGAGATCAAAGCTGTCTGTGGAAAAGACTTTCTCGTGGCGGTGCGCTTTGGCAGCCCTGATGATTTGGAGCTCTTGAAAATTGCAGCCGCCATTGAACAGGCAAGTGCAGATCTCTTGGATGTGTCCACCGGTATGGGGCGGTATCAAAACGTGCCGGACGACTTTTCCTTCGACAGCAAAATCCATGCTGCAGCTTTGGTCAAAAAGCAGACGCGGCTTGCGGTGATTTGCGTCGGCAACATTGTCGACGGTCAACAGGGGGAAGCGATTTTAAAGGCGGGATACGCCGATCTGGTCGCCGTTGGACGTGGTCATCTCTGTGACCCGGAGTGGGCGAATAAGGCGCTGGCCGGCGTGCGGCCAAACCCCTGTCTTCGCTGCAACCGCTGCATGTGGTATGTGGACGGCCGAAAGTGTCCGGCCGTCAGCAGAAAGGAGAAAAGAATATGAATCATCAAGTGAGAATCACCGTTTTTAAAAGAGGCTATGAGCAGGATTTGGCGGATCGTTTCCTGGCCAACCCGCAGACCGGCAAATGTTCGATTTTTCAAGATGGGCAGACATTCCTGGTCACAAAGGAAAACTACGACAATTTTCCATATGAAAACCACTTTTGCGTTGCCGCGTGGGACGTGATCAAAAACAAGGTTTATGCAGCTTTGCAGGGCGGCAATTTCTATTGGGCCGGCTGGATGAAAGATCAAAGGCAGCAAATTCTCTGTTGCGACGACGGGGTTCGCCCAGTGGTCTTTTTGTTGGAGAAATCTGCGCAGGAGGAACAGTGAATGCAGATTCTACTGGTGAATGGAAGCTCCCGCGTGGACGGAAATACGGCAGAAGCACTGACGCTGCTCGACGAAAGCTTTCAAAAAAGGGGCGTCAAAACAACATGGTTTCAAATCAACAGTGAGCCATTGCGCGGCTGCATCGGCTGCAATGGATGTAATGACACAAACCGCTGCGTATTTCAAGACGACCGGTGCAACGAGCTGATCGAGGACATCCTGGCGGCGGATGGCGTAATCGTCGGAAGCCCCGTTTACTTTGCAGCGCCAAACGGCGCGCTGTGTTCGCTACTTGCGCGTTTTTTGCGACTTGTACCAAAAGCCAGCTTTTCAAGGGAAAGCCCGCTGCGGCTCTGGTTACCTGCGAATGGACTGGTGGAACGGCTGCGCTGGACCGGCTGCACCGCTATTTTGTGCCAAGCCAAATGCCGGTTGTCACAAGCAACGATTACACGGTTTTTCAGGGAAACAGCCTGAAAAACAGAGAGAGCAGGGCCATGCGCATTTTGACTGCGCTGGGTGATAACATGATCGCGGCGTTAAAATCTCGGAGTTGACGCACAAATGAAGGAGGAAGACGAGTGAATTACAAGGTCAAAGTCACGGTCATCGACAAAAAACTGTATCCCAATTTACAACAGCAATATTGCAGCGATCCCAATTCGGGCGCTTGCCCCTGTTACAACGTGGGCGACACGTTCCTTTTTGAACGCGGGGGAGATCGGGACGATTTTTGGCACATGGGGCTGGGAACGCTGGTCGAAACCAGCGTCGACCCTGACACCGTGGCGGGCGGGCCTCGCATGCCACACTGCTCTGAGGCGTGGGATGCGATCGCCCGGTACATCTATACCGGCTTACAGGGCGGCTCTATCATGAAGGGCTGGATGAAAGAAGAGAACACCATGATCGCCTGCTGCTCCGATGGGACTCGCCCCGTGATTTTCAAGATAGAGCGGTTGGATCTGGAGGAATAGGCAAACAGTTGAAGTCAGGTCTCAAGAGATGAGTTGAACGCTAGAACACAATAAGCATGAAGCAGAAGGTCAAAATGGCTTGCAAAGAAAAGCGGCGGTTCGTTCTAAGCCGCTGAAAAAAGGGGGGCGATCACCGCCCCTCTTTTTTGATACGGCAGGGTCAAGAAAGAACGGCCAAAAGGCGCATTCTCCTCGATCCAATCAATAGAAGGCCGTTTTGGGGGAGGGTATACGATATTCTTGTGACGGCTTACCTGTAGAGGTCAAAAAATACGGAGCATCATCAAAAGACAGATCTTTCGATGATGCTCCGCATCGTCGGAGTGAAATTATAGGATTTATGGACGCAATATCAATTGTTTGGGTATCGTTATTGGTTATTTATAATATTAACAAG
>CABRXB010000134.1 GCA_902474785.1 uncultured Eubacteriales bacterium
CTTGGTGGAGTCGGTCACGACCTCGCCCAGCAGCTCGGCGAACTTGGCGGCGTGCTCGGCCTCCTCATAGGCGGCCTTCTCCCAGTACAGGCCGATCTCGGGATAGCCCTCGCGGTGCGCAACGCGCGCCATGGCCAGATACATACCGACTTCGGTGCACTCGCCCATAAAGTTGGCCTTCAGACCCTCGATGACATCGGGCTCGCAGCCCTTGGCCACGCCAACCTCGTGCTCACAGGCAAAACCAGTGCCCTCGACAACCTCTTTAAACTTGTCGGCGGGAACCTTGCACTGGGGACAGAACTCAGGGGGGGTGTCTCCTTCGTGGACATAACCGCAGATGGTGCAAACAAACTTTTTCATGCTGTTTTCCTCCTCTAAAAAATTCAATGTGATTTGTTCTATGAATAATGGGTGATTGCAAACCAGTTAGGTTGGCATACGATTTCGGCAGGACGAGCATTTGCCGTAAAAGAGAATGGAATAATAGCCCACCTGTGCGCCGGTCTGGTGTTCCACATCCCGCTCCCACTCGTCAAACTTGAGAAAGTGGAGATCCTCTACCGCGCCACACATCTCGCAGACAAAGTGGCCATGCGGTCTGATATTGGCGTCGAACCGCTCTTCTCCGTCGACCACGGCAATGCTGACCACCTGTCCCTCTTCCTTGAAGAGCGCAAGATTGCGATAAACCGTTGCCAAACTGATATCGGGGTATTCTTTTTGGATCTGCTCATAGACCCATTTTGCGGAGGGGTGCGATGTGGTGCCGCTTAAGACCTGCAAGATCGCCTCTCTTTTTTTGCTGTAACGCTGCGCCGGCATACTCACCCCTCCTTCCTTAACGTTAATGATTTTCGTTATCAATAATATAGCACACCTTTTTTGCTTTGTAAAGCCTTTTTTGAAAAAAAGTGGGGAGAATTTTTCTCCCCACTTTTCAGTCTTTTCCCGGCGCACATCTGCAATTGACAAAAACCCATTGCGCTGTTTTGACCGCTGCAAACGCTCTTTTTTGAGAAGACGGATCATTGCCGAAAAGCGAATTGAAGACGGGCCGCTTTGTGCCTTCAAACAATCCTAGCCGCCACTTTTGTCGACATCCTGCGGCAAACCGTGGGCATCAATCTGCATCAACGCCTTCTTTGCAAAGCAGCGCAACAGGCTGGCGTTTGCCGTAAAGGGCGCCCCTTTTCCATACGCTGCGACCGCCCCTTCAACGACAGGCCGGCACCAATCGGGCAGAGTTGTGCAAGCCCATATGCCGCCCTGCTCCTTGGAGCAGACAAGCCCCTGCCTTTGAAATGCAAACACCCGGCGCAGGTTTAAGACCACCGACACGGGTTGCTCAAGAATGTCAAGCTGCGCGCTTTGAACATCCTGTCTGATGCTGTTGAAGTAGTCTGCTACGGGAACCGGCCCAAAAATCTCATTTGGAAGGGCTCCATAGAGCGGGATTCCCACGGCGCGTATCACGGTGAAATGGACTGCAAGATCGGGGTCTTCCCCGTGCATGTCGCGGCAAAACCATGGAGATCCTTTTTGCAATGCGCCAAATGCGCTTTTGACAGATGAAGCTCATAGGGCGTGGGATGGACAAAGATGGTACAATGCCGCAAAAGCACCACGCTCATCTCGAGTCCCTTTGGCGGAGCCTTGTCCCAGAGCGCAAGCAGATCGGCAACCAGCTCCATCTTTTCCTCCAAAGAGGGCGAATGTTTGACCACGATCAGAAATCAACATCGCTGCGCTCCCATACAAAACAGCCAAAGGCCAGGGAGCCGTGCAGGTAGATCCCGACCAAATTCTCTTTCAAAACCTTTCGGCACGATGCCTTGATCCCATTGATAAGATCCTGCACCTGCATGGTATCAACTTCCTCGGGTGTGCGGCGCGAGCCCATTTCTCGCACCTTTTTTGATTGTCAACTCATTGCCATCCTTTGATTTGCTGGAGCTTTTACCCCAGTCATCCCCTGGATCAAAATGCGTCGCAGGGGCGCTGCCTTGATCACATCACAGGCATCCCAGACAGCTTACATTCATGTCCGGCAGGGCATTTCCCTGCCCCGGCATCTCACGGCTATTGCTGTAGGAGCTCTTGCAACCTGTTTTGAGAAAAAAGCAGAAGATTTACAAGAAGCTTTTGCAACAAGGTTGCCTTTGGCACAGAGCAGGAGGCGCTTTTGTCATTGATTTTGTAGGCCCGTTTTTGAAGCTGCGCTCAGTTTGGTGCAACGACATAGTCACCGAAAGCCGATGCCTGCGCCCCGGGAAAAAAGCGTGGTGAATAAGGCCGCGCTCCCGTCAAGGTCTCTGCAGAGCCGGCATACTCTCTTAAAAAAGCTCTTTCTTCTTAAAAAAACAAAGACCGGAACCAAAGTCCGGTCTTTGTGGGTTGATTCCAGGTTAGACAAGCTCCACTTTGAAGAAGTTTTTCTTGCCCTTTTTGACAATGATAAAGCCCTCTTTGAAATCGCCTGTTCCAACGGTCTCTTCGATGGTCTCCACCTTTTTGTCGTTGATGAGAATGCCGCCCTGCTGAACCAGTCGTCTCGCCTCAGACTTGGAGGGGGCAATGCCGGTGTTGACCAAAAGATCGAGCACCAAAATGGCGTCTTTCTCAAAGTCGGCTGCCGAGACCTGCTTGGGGGGCATGTCACCGTGCACGCCGGCGTTCTCAAACACGCTCTTGGAGACTTCCAGCGCCTTTTGCGCCTCCTCTTCCCCGTGCACCGTCTTGGTCAATTCAAAGGCCAGACGCTCTTTAGCCCGGTTGAGCTCCTTGCCCTCAAGCGGCTCATACTCGTTTACAATCTCGTCGAGCGGGATAAAGGTGAGCAGCTTCATGCAGCGGATGACGTCGGCATCCTCGACGTTGCGCCAGTACTGGAAGAACTCATAAGGCGAGGTCTTCTCGGGGTCAAGCCACACGGCGCCGGCCTGTGTCTTGCCCATCTTTTTGCCCTCCGAGGTGGTGAGCAGAGAAAAGGTCAGGCCATAGACTTCTTCGCCTTCTTTTCTGCGAATGAGCTCCTTGCCGCCCAGGATGTTGCTCCACTGATCGTCGCCGCCACACTGCATGTTGCAGCCGTATTTGTCGTGCAGCACCAAAAAGTCAAAGCTCTGCATGATCATATAGTTGAGTTCAAAGAAAGACAGCCCTTTTTCAAGGCGCGTCTCATAGCATTTGGCAGCCAGCATCTGATTGACCGAGAAATGCACGCCGACATCTCTGAGAAACTCGATATAGTTGAGGTCGAGCAGCCAGTCGGCGTTATCGACCATGATTGCCCCGCCCTCGCCAAAGTCGAGGAATTTGCTCATCTGCTTGCGAAAGCACTCTGAATTGTGCGCAATGGTCTCGCGTGTCATGATCTTTCTCATGTCGTCCCGGCCGGAGGGATCGCCCACCAGCGTGGTGCCGCCGCCAATCAAGACGATGGGGCGGTTTCCAGCTTGCTGCAGTCTCGCCATGGTAGAAAGCTGGAGATAGTGGCCAACATGAAGACTATCCGCCGTTGCGTCGTAGCCGACGTAATACACAGCCTCACCATTGTTGATTAGATCTCTGATTTTTTCTTCGTTGGTGACCTGTGCCACCAGCCCACGTGCGACCAGTTCTTCATAGACGCCCATTGTGTTTTCCTCCTTCTTTCTACATTTCGGGTTAAATTTATCATCAATTGCACAAGTTTGTGCAACGGATGTACATCAAATTGCGCCGCCCAGCAGTTGCCTTGCGTGGTCAAGGGCGGCCTGTGTGACAACCTCCCCGCTGAGCAGGCGCGCAAGCTCGGCCACGCGCCCATCCTGAGAAAGTTCAATGACATCAGTGAGCGTCCTCTCCCCTTGCACCGACTTTTGAATCAGCAGATGGTGGTCGGCAAGACAGGCGATCTGCGCCAGGTGCGTGATACACAGCACCTGTCTGTCCTTTGAGAGCTCCTTGAGCTTGCGGCCGATCTTTTCGGCCGACGAGCCCGACACGCCCGCGTCGATCTCGTCGAAAATAACGGTGCCAACCCCGTCCTGCCGGCCCAGAATGGCCTTGAGCGCCAGCATGATGCGGGAAAGTTCGCCGCCCGAGACGATTTTTGAGAGCGGGCGCGGTTCCTCTCCGGGGTTGGTCGAGATGAGAAAGGCGACCTCGTCGGCCCCATTTTCTCCAAAGACCCCCTCTTCCATGGGGGTTATCGA
>CABRXB010000135.1 GCA_902474785.1 uncultured Eubacteriales bacterium
GGTCAGGCTGTTCTTAAAGGTCTGCTCGAAGCCCAGGAACTTCATGATGGACAGGTTGACGGAGGGATGGAAGCGCAGGCCGCCCTTGTAGGGGCCGATGGCGCCGTTGAACTGCACACGGAAACCGCGGTTGACATGGGCCTGGCCAGCATCGTCAACCCACGCGACGCGGAACATGATCTGGCGCTCGGGCTCGACCATTCTCTCAAGCAGAGCAACCTTCTCATACTCGGGGGGCTTCTCGATAACGGGAACCAGAGACTTAAAAACCTCTTCGACGGTCTGGTGGAACTCAGGCTCGTTGGGATCGCGCTGCTTCACAGCGTCGATGACTCTGGAAATGTACTCGTTCATGACAGTTTCCTCCTAAAAAATATTCTTACGGATTGACCAACAACTGTACAACAGGGAGGAATATGTGCATCGCTGAAAACGCACTTCCCCCACTCCTTATTTTAGATTCAAACCGCCCCAATGTCAAGACAAGCCGGCGGCGGCAAGCCACTTTTCACACACTTTTACAAGACGAAATTAGCCGGTGCTTTTTGGTTAAAGTGACGAAAGATCTTCCAGCATGACGTCGGCCACATCCAGCGCCTCTTTCGCCTTTGGATTGCGGTACGACAGGCTGTAGCAAAAGATGCCGGCCTGCTTTGCCGCACGCAGCGCATAGGGCGCATCGTCGACCACGGCGGTGCGCGAAGGCGGCGTTTCGAACCGCCGCGCGATCTCCAGCAGCGCGCGCGGATCTCCCTTTTCAAACGTCGTCTCGCCCGCCAACAGCACGGCGTCGACCGCCTGCGCAAGGCCCAGCCTTTCCATCATCCCCTCCACCAGACGCCGCGGCGACTGGGAAAAGATCACAAGCTTCGCCCCCCGCCCGCGCAGCGACGCAAGCATCGCAAGCGCGTGCGGCATGAGTTCCACCCTGCTATCAAAGATCTCGACCGCCGTCTCAAACCAAGCTTCTGACAGCGCCTGCTCGTCGAGCGGCACGCCAAAATGCGTGCGCAAATACTTTGACCCCTCCCGAAAGCTCATGGTGTCCATCTTGCCGATTTCCTGCCTTGTGGCGAAAATGCCAAACCGGGCCAAAAACGCCTCCGAGATGTCGCTCCAGATTTCAAGCGTGTCGACAAGCGTCCCGTCGAGATCAAAAATAAACAGGTCAAAGGTCATCCTTTGATCCTCTCCGCCACATCGCGCATGGTGCGCGCCGCAGCCGTGATGTCGGGGCGCGACAAGATGGAGGAGATAACCGAAATCCCGTCGAGCCCAAGGCCCTCGAGCTGCGGCCCTGTGACCTCACTGATGCCGCCGATGGCGCAGGCCGGGATGTCGGCCGCCTGAAGCACCTCGACAATCTCTTCGCGCGTCAGCGCGCGGCCGACTGCCTTGGTGTCGGTCAAAAACGCGGCGCCCACGCCGATGTAGTCGGCCCCGTCCTCCAGCGCGCGGCGGGCCTGCTCGGGCGTCGAAGCCGAGACGCCTAAAATCTTGTCGGGCCCCAGCAGACGGCGTGCAATGGCGCAGGGCATGTCGGACTGCCCCACATGGACGCCCTCGGCGTCGATGGCCAGCGCAATGTCGATGCGGTCGTTGATGATGAGCGGAATGCCCTGCTTGCGGCAGACGGCCTGCACCTCAAGCGCGGCCTCCAAAAACTGCGCCGTTGAGACGTCCTTTTCGCGCAGCTGCACCAGCGTGACGCCGCCCTCAATGGCGCGCTCCACACTCTCGCCGATGGTCATGTCGCCAAGCCAGTGGCGGTCGGTGCACAGATATAACGTGAGATCACAGTGGTTCATGGAATTCCCTCCAGTTTTGATGATGATAGATCTATGAAAGACACCCCTGTCGGCCGGATTTTATGCGTCCGACCAATGGGTGGGAACCAGCGGCGTCAGGCCGGTCAGGGGCGCAACCCGCGAGATGTCCCACACATAGCGGGACACCACCTTGTCGCCCCTGCGGTAGAGGTCGTGATAGCGCGGCACCTTGGTGTTTCCCTCAAATTCCGCGCCCAGGTGCTCGATGGTTTTGATGCTGGGCAAATTGTCGGGCGTGGTTGTGATGATGAGCTCCTCCATCCCGTGCGCACGGGCCAGCGGCGCGACCATCAGACAGGCGCGCCGGGCGATGCCCTGCCCGCGGTTGCGCTCGCGCACCCCGTATCCGATGTGCCCGCCATAGTAAATGTTGTCGTTCATGCCAAGCCGAAGGTGGATATGCCCCAGGGGGCTTGCCATTTCAGGGTCGGCGCAGGGCAGCGAGCCATCCTCGCGCAGCGTCCCTGCCAAAAAGATGAGAAACTGATACGAGGGCGCCCAGGCGCGGTCGATCATGGGGGCGCAGCACGAAAGCCACAGCTCGAGTTTTCCATCGGTCAGGCGCGGCAGACGATAAAAAATCACGCCGTCTCACTTCCTTTCAAAGCACGGCCATCAACGTGGTGACAAGCGGGATGGTGACAATGGACAACAGCGTGGATATCAAAACATATTCGGTGACATATATGTAGTCAGACCCCCCTGTTTTGGCCAGCATCGAGATCGACACCTGACAGGGCAGGGCAAACATCACGGTCAGCACCGATGTGACAAGTTCTGTCGTACCCAGGGCGCGCAGGATGCAAAAGACAACAAGCGGCAGCGCCACCATGCGCACCGGAATGGTCGCCAGGATAGAAAGACGCTTCCACACGGCCGACAGATCCATGCCGGTGAGCACCGTGCCGATGTAGAGCATGCTGATGGTGGAGGAGGTCTCCCCCACCCTGCCGACAATGTCCACGACAAGGGAGGGCAGCGACCAGCCCAACAGCACCAGCGCGATGCCAAACAGCGTGGCCAGCGTGACGGGGTTTGCCAGGCGGCGCAGCACCTCTTTTGCCCCGCCGCCGCGCTGCGCAGCGTCTTTGGTATAGAGCCCGGTGCTCACGGTGTAGAGCGCCACATTGCAGGTCAGCGAGTAGATGGGAATGCAAAAAACCCCTTGCGGATAGAGCGCCGTGAGCAGCGGGATGCCGAGAAAGGTGGTGTTGGAATACATGTTGGAAAGGGTGTGGGCGTTTGCCGTGTCGGACGGCAGATGAAAGAGGCGCGCGCTGCCGCGACCGAGCAGCCAACTGATCAGAAGCCCGACGGCCGCCGCCCCCACGATGACGCCCGAGGCCGAGAGCAGCGCGAGGTCGACCGAGAGCAGGTTCTTCAAAATGGCCGCGGGCATGGCGAGCTTGGTCACATAGTCGGGCAAGACCTCTTTGGCCGCCTCGGGCAACAGCCCCCATTTGATGGCACAGTACCCGATCAGCACCATGCCGAACAGACTCAGCAGCTGCAAAAAGACGATTTGTGCCTGCTCCATGGGCGCCCTCTCTCCCCTTCCCGGCTTTTGCGTGCGCCGCCCTTGATGTGCGTGCGCCTGTCCTTGCGGCGCGCGGGCCGCAACGGAGTTTCCTTTGAACTGACCGGCCTTTTTGTCACACCGCGCGGCACACGCGCTTGCTGACGACAAGCCCCTGTTTTTTTCGATACTCCCGCTCCAGATAGGAATAGTACGCCCCCGGCGTCACAAGACCTCCGGGCGAGAGAATGTCGGTTCCAAGCGAACCGATGATGCGGTCGGCCAGCATTGCGCAGTTTGTGCTGCCCATGAAATAGGTCTGAAATTCCCCTTCGACAAACTGATAGAGCTGCGCGTCGAGCACCTTTTGCAAGATGGATGCGTAGTCGTCGTGCGGCTTGCCGGGCTCGCGCCGGTAGGGGGAGTGCCACACCCGCACCTGGAGCATGAGCTCGGCGATCTTGTTTTGCACCTGCTCTTTTTGCTCCTGCGTGAGCCGCAGGCCATAGCAGAAGATGGTCTTTTTGCTGTAGTTCGTGCAAAACTCCAGATAGCGTTCCCTGCCCGTGATCACGGCCAGAACGCCGTTGCAGATCAGGCCGCCCCACTTGTGGGAGCTGAAATCATAGGGGCCGTAAGTGCGCACCACGTCCTCAAAGCAGATGTCCACGTGGCCGATGGTGCCAAGCCCCTTCTCGGTGGCGTGAATAAAAATCTCAAAGTCGGGGGCGCTCTCGCCGCCGTCGTCCTCCTCTGGGGGATCCTGCGCAAGACGCTCCCATATCTTGTTGATCTTCTCCTGTGCGCGCTTGGGCGCA
>CABRXB010000136.1 GCA_902474785.1 uncultured Eubacteriales bacterium
AATAAAAAGCAAGGAAGGGGCTCCTTTACAAAAGGGCGCCCTTTCCTTGCTTGCTACCTTTGCAAATTCAGCCCTGTAACGGCATCGGCAGCCGCGCACCAGACTTTTTGTGCTCCGGGTTTTGCCGGGATGTTTCAAAGCAGAGAGCAGAGGGGCGTCTTCTTTTTGGAGAGAATGGCGCTGTGTCCGTCGTCCTACGATGTGCCGCGCCGGGTCGGTGGCAAAGTGCCGGCAAAGAAGCGTTCGACTCCCACGGCGCTTGCAGGTCGTAATATGGACTTGAAGTTCCCGCAGCCGACGGGATGGTAAACTTCAGCTTATCGAACACGAATTTTCGAAGTATCACGCAGCGAATGCTGTGCAACCCTTGGAAAAATTAAGATCTGCGTCGCCGAACCAGGTCGGCGACAAGCGGACATCCGTTGCAGAGCCGCCATCTTTTACAGGGCGATAAAAGCAAAAGAGATGCAGCGTGGCAGAATCGAAAATCACGCTGCATCTCTCTAACCTGTAGAACCAGCCGGGGGAGTCCCAGGGCGAATGCCTGGGGCTTTTTGTCGTATCCGACTTTGTTCTCTCCAGAGGCGGGGCCCCAAAAAGGGCAAAGAAATTGCGGAGCGGAATTTGAAGAGTTGAGTTCCAAGGGCTTTCGATACGCTTTTTCAGACAAGCAAATATGGTACGCAGGCCCTGTGCGCCTTGCCGATGGGCGCGGGAGCTGCAAGTGCGTTGCGGGGGTGCGGTGTGTGGACACCTGTGTAATCGGGCCCCTGGACAACTCTGTGGCAACAGTCCAATTGCGCGCTGCGTGGGGACGCGGTGTAACGCAAAATCATCCCTATGTCTTTTGAATGGGGATCGGGAAAGATGTCAAAAAGCCGAAGGAATCGGAAGAAGGGGGTGTATAGAGCAAAACTTCAGAGACACAAAAAAAGCAAACCGGAGCCCGGTTTGCTTTTTTTCAAGAAGAAAACCGGCTTTTTAAAGGAGGCTTATCTGCCCCTTCTTTTCTTGCCGGCATTTGCATTGTCAACTTTGTCAAAAGCCGGATTGAAGGCATAGAAGTTCTTACTGTTGAGATGATCCTGCGTGATGCTCAGAGCATCGCCAAAACGCTGGAAGTGCACCACTTCACGCTCGCGCAGGAATTTGATGGGATCGCGCACATCGGGGTCGTCGACCAGACGCAGGATGTTGTCATAGGTCACGCGCGCCTTTTGTTCCGCGGCAAGATCCTCCACGAGATCGGCGATGGGATCGCCCTTGACGGCAAAATACTTGGCATCGAAGGGGACGCCGGCAGCCGAAACGGGATAGACGCCGGTGGTGTGGTCGACAAAATAGGTGTCAAATCCACTGGCCTTGATCTCGTCGATGGTGAGATTGCGGGTCAACTGATAGACAATGGCCGCGATCATCTCGGAGTGGGCGAGTTCCTCGGTGCCGATGTCGGTCAGGATGCCCACCGTCTTGTCATAGGGCATGGAATACCGCTGGTTCAAATAGCGCGTTGCGGCGCTCAGCTCCCCGTCGGGGCCGCCAAGCTGCGTGATGATGATTTTGGCAGCCTTGGGATCGGGGTTCTTGATGTTGACTGGGTATTGCAGCTTCTTATCATACATCCACATAACTTAGTCCTCTCCTTCCCACGGCCAGGGGCCGTCAACCCAGCTCCAGGAGCCGCCGGCAGTGGAGGCCTTGGAGTTTTGTGTCAATGGGCCAAACGCCTCTTCATAATCTGCGACAGCCTGCATCCAGAGCTCACGCTGCTTGTCAAAATAGGCAAGCGCTTTTTCGTTGTCGGGATGACCGTCGAGATAAAGAGCGGCCTCGTTGAGGGCAAACGCATGGTTTTGCACCTGTCTGAGCAGTCGGGCGCGATCAGTCATCGTCACAGACCTCCCCTCCCATCCAGGGCTTGTCGAGTTCGGGGAAAATGGTGCCGCGCTCCAGTCCCAAAGCGGGATCATAGGTGGCGCCCCACGCCTGGGGCGGGGAATAGACCATCGCCAGGGCTGCCCCTGCCAGGCAGTCGTCCATGGCATTTCTGGTGTTGCCGCCCTCTCCCTTGGTCGAGAGAGGGGCCGACGCATTCATCATATCGCTGCACTCCTTACTTGGGTTTTGGGGGGACGATAAGCCCCTCACCTCCAACATATACAAAAAAATGACATGTGTGACTGCCTTTTTATCCAGAAACTGCGGTTTCACGACGCTTTCTTTGTGCACCCCTTCCCTTTTGACGCACGATGCACGTGTGTTTGTTTGGAAAAGCTGACCAAAGTGAAATTTTCAAGATGACGGGTGTTCCAAACAGCGCAATCTTGTGCTATAATACCTTTATTCATAAAAATAGAGAGGGGGACATACGACCGGCATGGACCGGTCGTTCGTACGCTTATGGATCAAGAAAAAAATACGCCAGAGCTGGCGTCTGCGGCGTCGCCTCAGGAACAGGGGAGAGAGGGCCTGCCTGAACAGGTGCCGCCGGAACAGGCGCCGCCGGAGCCGGGCAAACCCCAGGCCAAGATCATCAGAACAACCCTCGATGATCTGCCGGCCGGCGAGGGCAATGAGCACAACGAGGCCAGGGTGAGAGGGAAAAATGCCCTGCCCGAAGGCGTGACATCCAAAATGCTTTACCGCGATGCCATTCGCATCGCCTGGCCTTCCTTTGTCGAGATGATGCTCATGCAGCTCACCTCCATGGTCGACCTGATGATGGTGGGAAAGCTTGGCCCCTGGGCCATCTCCGCCGTGGGCCTGACCACACAGCCCAAGTTTTTGATGGGCACGGCGTTTATGTCGCTCAACGTGGGCAACATGGCGCTGGTCGCGCGCTACCGGGGCGCCGGAAAGCAGGAGGAGGCCAAGCTGGTATTGCGCCAAGCCATGATGCTCAACGTGGTGCTCAGCTTTGTCCTCGCTGTTTTGGGCTACATCTACGCAGAATGGCTCATCCTTTTCATGGGCGCTGAAGATGCACATACACTGGCGGGCGGCACGATCTATTTCAAAATTCAAATGGTCGGCCTGCTCACCGTGGCAATCACCACAACCATCACAAACGCCCTGCGTGCCGTTGGCGACAGCAAGACCTCCATGCGCTATAATGTGACGGCCAACCTTGTCAATGTGGTCTTCAACTATCTGTTGATCTACGGACACTTTGGCTTCCCCCGCATGGAAGTGGCTGGCGCTTCGCTGGCCACCGTCATTGGCCAGCTCGCCGGCATGCTCATGGCGCTTCGCGCCATCCTCAAGAAAAATCAATACGTCCGTCTGGAAATCAAAAAGGGCTTCAAACCCGACCTTCCCACACTTGGAAACATTTGGCGCATCGGCATGCCGGCCATGATGGAGCAGCTTGTCATGCGCGCCGGCATCATCATTTATGCCAAGACCGTTGCAAGTCTCGGAACCGTGATGCTGGCGGCGCACCAGGTCTGTATGAACATCCAGGCGCTGACCTTCATGAACGGCCAGTCCTTTGCGGTGTCGGCAACCTCCCTGGTGGGGCAGAGCCTTGGCAAGCGACGCGGCGACATGGCGGTCAACTATTCCAAGCGTGTGCAGCGCCTGGGTATGTGGGTGTCGGTTGGCATCGCGCTGCTCATCTTTGTTTTCCCGAAAGAGTTTATCGCGATGTACACCGATGAAGCCGCCATTTTGAGCATCGGCGTCACGGTGCTTCGCATGGTGGCGCTCATTCAGCCGCTTCAGGCCTCGCAGTTTATTTTGGCGGGCGCCATGCGCGGTGCGGGCGACACCAAGTACACGGCGATGGTGACCTTTATCACGGTGCTGCTGGTGCGACCCATCATTGCCATCTACACCATCAAGGTTTTGCAGTGGGGACTCATCGGCGCGTGGGTTGCCATGGTTGCAGACCAGCTTTTGAGAACGGCGCTCATCTTTTTGCGCTACAACTCTGGAAAATGGCGCAACGCCTATCAGCACAAGTGATCGTGCACAACATTGCAAAAGAGCCGGCGAACTGTTTTCGCCGGCTCTTTTTCGTCTGATTGAAACTGCAAAAGGTGGGGAGGTCTTGCGGAAAGTCCAAAAATGCCTCCGCAAAACGGGCGCCCGCGTCTGTAGAGCGCCTATTTATTCCTGCGAGACAAAGGAGACGCCAATGA
>CABRXB010000137.1 GCA_902474785.1 uncultured Eubacteriales bacterium
AAAGGGGTTCTGACAGATGTTGTCGGTACTTCTTCAAGCACCAGAGAAAAAAGGGGCTATGTATGGATTTAGCCGGTTGACAGGGCAAGAGAAATCACAAAATGCCGGGTCATAAGCACGAGTAGAACGTGCGGTTGGCGCAATAAGGCCCCGATGCGCCGCCTCGGTATGGTGGGCCCTGTAAAAACGTGGTCAACGGCGCAAAGAATAAGGCACACAAATAGAAAGGCCATTCCAAGTCCACTTGTCAGCGCAAGCCTCCGGCTCACGAATGGCTCTGGGTGAAAGAAGGTCGGCCAACGGATCGTTGACGGGCATGTCTGTGTCGTTTGAAATGAGAGCATTGCCAAATTTGAAAGGTTGCCATAGGGGTTGAAGGGCGCCAGGGCGACAACCTTGGCGCAAATGTTCAACCATGATATGAAATGCGCCGCTGATGTAATGGACGAAAAGCGGCTATTTGTTGCGTCTTGAAGAGAAAAACCTGATCTTGAATCCATGCGATGTCATGTGTGCCGGCAAAGCGCACACGAGAAATTGTTATACTCCGCGCAGCAGACGCGCCACTGCGCCCACCGCCACGCGAATGGCCTTGTCCGTGTCGTGTTCGCGCTCCTGCGGCAGCCCCGCCGCTTCGCGCTCCTGGTTCCAGATGCACAGCATCACAGCGCCCGCGCGCAGACGCCGCACGCTTGAGACCGTGAAAAGCGCGGCGGTCTCCATCTCGCTGGCAAGCGCGCCGCCCTTGATCCAGGCCTGCCACTTGTCCTTGAGCTCATAGCCCACCGGCATGCTGTCGGGGTCGTGCTGTCCATAAAAGCTGTCTTTGCATTGAACCACGCCCACATGGTGCGCATAGCCCAGCGCCTGCGCCTCGTCGCGCAATGCGGCCGTCACCTCGAAGTCGGCCACGGCCGGGAATTCAATTGGAAGGTATTCCCGGCTTGTGCCCTCCATGCGAATGGCGGCGTTGACAACCACAAGGTCGCCGGCCTGCACGCCCAGTTGCATTCCGCCGCAGGTTCCCACACGCACAAAGGTTTGCACGCCAAGCATGGAAAGCTCCTCCACGGCGATGGAGGCGGAGGGCCCGCCGATGCCGGTGGAAATCACCACAACGCGGCGACCCTCCAGCGTGCCGAGATAGGAGTTGTACTCCCTGTTTTGCGTCAGGGGCCTGGGGTTTTCAAGCATGGCCGCAATTTTTGGCACTCTGCCCGGGTCTCCCGGCAGAATGGCAGTGTCGGCCCCTTCCAAATCCTCTTTGCACAAGTTGATGTGATACAGTTTTTCACTCATGGCAAAACACCTCACTGTTTGTACAATTTTGAAAGGGGGGCAAGAGGCCAAAGGCCCCTTGCCCCCCTTAATTCTTTCTGCGTAGGGTCCGCAGACAAGGCGCCTCGGGGAGATCACCGCCGATCATAACCCCTGCGTATGTGCAGGTGGGTGCGTTCCTTGCGGTTTTGTGCGTCCCACTTCGTCGGACAAAGTCCGGGTGGGCTGGCATACCCGCCGCAAGAGAGCCTGCTCCCTTATGATTAGTGTCGGATATAAATGGCGGCAATGCATCCCGCATGGGGAACTCCGCCGAGGTCACCATTATTATACCACAAACCATCCGGCATACAAGTGGAAATAATAGATAAATCGGACGGTAAAACTTTGGTATGTCCTGCGTGAAAAAACCCTTGCAAACGCCGTTTTCCGGGGTAAAACGAGGCCCTCGTCAATTGATGATGTCAAATTCCTCGCTCAGACGATCTTCGAACTGGCAGGCCACCGCATCGAACTCATCCTCGTTGTCAATGGTGCACAAAATCTGTTCGCCGTCTTCCTCGACGACCTTCATGATTTGCAGCTCCCCGTCGGCCCCGACATAGTCCTTGGGGTCGTCGTACACGGGAACCAGCGCCAGATAGGTCGCCCCCTCATGCTCAAGCGAATCGAGATGCTCATATTGCAGCTCGTTGCCCTCCTCGTCGATCAGGGTGATGATGGTGCCATCAAATTTGGTGTTTTTGTCTTCAGACATGGCGTATGCCTCCTTTTTGGAGTTTTCCTCCTGCAGCGCCGCGGGTCAGAGCCGTTTGTCGGAACTGCAAGAGGGCTTGCTGGAATTTCAGGCCGCTTGCACAACAAAAATCGCGGCCAGCGGCGGTGAAATAAATCATTTTGAGACCTTTGTCTCCTTGAAATGGTAGATGAGCTCCTCGGGCTGATGCGCAAAGTCGCCATATGAAACCAGCGTGGGCACGCCGTTCTCATCAAAGGTAAAGGTGGAAATCGAGGTGTTGCGCGCCCAGTCCACCGTCTGCAAATCGTAATCGGCGTTTAAGACGTGGCGGGCATAGACGCGAATGGGCGTGGCGTGGGCGGCGATGGCGATGTGCTTGCCGGGGTTTTTGGCGACAATATCGGCAATGGCGGCCGCCGTGCGGCGCTCCACCATCTCAAAGGTTTCCCCGTTTTCAAAGCGCATCTCATAGGGGGCGGTGCGCCATTTTATGGTCTCCTGCGGGTAGGTGGCGTGCAGCGTTGCCCAGTCGTTGTCCTCCCAGTCGCCAAACGACATCTCCTGGAGCTCCTCCACCACGTGGATTTCAATGTCGCGCGCTCCTCTGATGGCCTGCGCCGTCTTATAGGCGCGCATCAGGGGGCTTGAATAGATGACGTCGATTGGCACGTCGGCCATGCGTCGTTTCAGGTTTTCAAGCTGGCGCGCTCCGTTTTCCGAGATGTCGCAGTCGGTGCGGCCCTGCATGCGATTTCCAATGTTTCCAAGCGATTCGCAGTGGCGAACCAGGTATACGGTAGTCATGTTGTCTCGTCTCCTGTTTGCCGTTTGAAAATCGGCGATTTTTGGTCAGTTGGGGATAACCCCTCCAATGATATCACAAACCGATTCGCCTGTCGAGCCCAGCCTGTCGCGCAGACCTTCGAGCACGGTGACGGCGGCCATGGGGTCGACCAGATTGGCAGTTCCCACCGAGACGGCGGTGGCGCCCGCCAGCAAAAACTCCATGGCGTCGTCGGCGGTCATGATGCCGCCCATGCCGATGATGGGCAAATCGACCGCACATGCCACCTGATAGATCATGCGCACGGCCACAGGCTTGACGGCGGGCCCCGACAGACCGCCCATGTTGTTGCCGAGGATGGGGCGGCGCGTCACAGTGTCGATGCGCATGCCCAGCAGCGTGTTGATGAGAGAAAGACAGTCGGCCCCGGCGTCTCTTGCGGCCTTGGCCATCTCCACAATGTCTGTGACGTTGGGAGAGAGCTTGACGATGAGCGGCACCGTCGCCGCCTTTTTGCAGGCCGACACCACCGAGGAGATGCCGCTTGCCGACGCGCCAAACAGCGCCCCGCCCTCCTTGACGTTGGGACAGGAGACGTTGATCTCGATCATGTCGACGCCGGCCTGCGAGAGGGCGTGCGTCATATCGGCATATTCCTGCGGTGTGGCGCCCGTGATGTTGGCGATGATGTTGGTGTCGAATTGGCGCAAATAGGGCAGCTCGTCGCGGATAAAGGCGGCCACACCGGGGTTTTGCAGCCCCACGCTGTTGAGCATGCCAAGCGGGGTCTCCGCAATGCGCGGGGGTTTGTTGCCCTCGCGGGGCGCGGGGGTCAGGCCCTTGACCATGATGCCGCCCAGCCGGGAGAGGTCGTAAAACTGGGCAAACTCTCTGCCAAAGCCAAAGGTGCCCGAGGCCACGGTGACCGGGTTTTTGAAGGGGACGCCTGCAATGGTGACGCCAAGCGTACTCATTCGAAGACCACCTCCTCCCGGTTGTAGACAGGCCCTTGTTTGCAGACGTGGCTGTAGTGTTCGCCGTCCTCGCCGCGCACCTTGACGGCGCACACCAGGCAGGCGCCAAGGCCGCAGCCCATGCGCTCGTCGAGCGAGAGATAGCAGGCGACGTCAAGACTTTGCGTCATCTGTGCCGTCGCGCGCAGCATGGTCATGTTGCCGCAGGCGTAGACGGCCTGGTAGTTTTCCTGTTCGATCATCTCCTGCGCCGCCTGCGTGACAAAGCCGGCGTAGCCATAGCTGCCGTCGTCGGTCGAGACGACGACGCGGCGGCAGTGGGAGGCGTAGTCGCGCTCCAAAATCACGGCGGGGG
>CABRXB010000138.1 GCA_902474785.1 uncultured Eubacteriales bacterium
AGCAGGGGGCAAGGCTCCACGGCGGTATGTGCGCAGATCTGTGGTACGGTCAAAAACGCCGCTTGCCAAGCCGCCTCTTGGCGCGCCGCCATCCCGAATATGAAAGTGTCTCAAGTGCCCGTATGACAAAGGGGTCGCGATGCCCACCGTTGCCGCGCTTGGGGAAACAGGCAGAGCCTCCCAAAAGGAAAACGACTGCGAAATCAGGGACAGTCGGCCCTGCCGGGAGAAAAGGGGCGACCGGGTTGCCCTATTATCGCGCGCCATAGGAGCGCAGCAGCTTTGCATAGAATTCGGCCGCGCGGTCGAAGCCCGCCTCGGGCAGACATTCATTGACGCTGTGCGCCGTGGGCAGCGCCTTTTGATCCATGTAGTAGGGGGCAAAGCGATAGACGTGATCGGATATGGCGTAGTAGTGGCGCGCGTCGCTGCCCGCCATCATGAGATAGGGGGTCACAACCGTGTCGGGGGCGAGCTCCCCCGCCAGGCGCGCCAGCAGCTCGTAGGTCTCGTCTTGCTTTGACTCGGGCGAGGGCTCGAAGCCGGCCAGAAGCTGCACCTCGACGCCCTCCCCTGCCACCTCTTGCAGATGACGCCTGACCGACTCGATGGTGTCGCCCGGAAGGATGCGGCAGTTGACCGTGACGCTGGCAAGTTCGGGCAGCACGTTGGAGGCCGCCGCGCCGCTTGCCATGGTGACGGCGGTTGTCGTGCGGGTCATGGCGTTTGTGGCGCGCTTTTGCGCGAGCACCTTTTTGAGCGGGCCCCAGAAAGTTTTTTGGTGCGAGAGCAGAAAGGAGGCCGCCTTGTCCATGTGCGGCGCCGCCGCAGTCAGCGTCTGCGAAACGTGCAGCAGGCGCTGGGGCATGGGGCTTTCTTCGATTGCCACCGCCGCGCGTGCGATGCGGCCCACGGCGGTGCCGGGCCCGGGCTGGCTCGAATGGCCGCCCGCGTCGCGCGCCGTCAGCAGAAAATCGGCCGAGCCCTTTTCGGCCATGCCGATCACAGCCACACGCGGCGCGATGCCAAGCGCCGTCCCGTCGGTCACGCAGCCGCCCTCGTCGATGACAAGTCCAAGTCGCACGCCGCGCGAGCGGAGAAGTTCGACAATGGCGCGCGCGCCCGACTGGGCAGAGAGCACCTCCTCATTGTGCCCATAGCACAAATAGACGTCGCAGGGCGGCGCCCATTTGTCGGCAAGCAGGGCCTCGATCGCCTCCATCTGCGCGAGCAGTTGACACTTGTTGTCCAGCACGCCGCGCCCATAGACATAGCCGCCTTCGCGCGTCAGCGAAAAGGGCGGGTGCTTCCAAAGAGAGAGGTCGCCCGGCGGCACCACGTCGAGATGGGCGAGCAGCGCAACGGGCAGCGCGGGGCTCGAGCCGTCTCCCTTCCAGTGGTAGAGAAGCGAGGCCCGCTCCACCACCTCGCAGGAGAGGTGCGCATGCACCAGAGGATAGGTTTGGCGCAGATAGTCATGCAGGGCAAAAAACGGGCCGTAGTCAATCTTGTCGGGGTCGACATGGGAGATCGTTTCAAAGCCGATGAGACCGGCATAGCGGTCAAGAATGGCGTCGTTGTCGAAAGTCATGGCTACATCTCCTGAAAAAGTTAGGATTCCGGGAGTGGGGGGACAAGAAAATCTAAAAAACCAATTGCCTTTATTACGTGATTGTGTTATGCTAATTGATACCAAATAAGGAGAGTTTGCAGGATTTTCGCTTCAGGCGGAAATCCTGCTGACTTCGTAAACAAGCAGTTGGAGTTCACACCAGGACAGGGCCCGCCCGCCTATTTGCGCCCCTGCATCGAGCCGCCCAGGACATATTTGGCTTCGCTTGCCATCACGAAGGCGTGCGGGTCGAGCGATTCCAGCAGCTTACGAAACGCCTTTTGGCGGTTGCTCTTCATCACGGCGATGAGCATGTACTTTTCAGCGCCATAGTCCGAGCTGTTGACGTTGACCACCGAGATGGCAAAACCGGCCTCGCGGATGGCGTCGAGCAGCGCGTTGTCCCTGCTGCTGGTGATGACCTGCAAGGTGATATCGCCTTTGATGAGCCAGGCTGCAAGCATGCCGCCCACGTAGGTGCCGGCGGCAAAACCGCCTGCGTAGGCGATGGCGAGCGTCAGCCCGCCGGCGTCGGAGGAGAGGGCCTCGCGCACGATGAGAAACCACACCAGAACTTCAAAAAATCCGATGACGGTGGCCTGCGGCGTTTTTCCCTTGACCGACAAAATGGTGCGCACGGTGGAGAGAGAAACGTCGAGAATGCGGCAAAAAAAGATTTTGATGCACAGCATGGCCAGCGCCGCGTCGAGAACAGGCATGAACAGTCCCCCTTTTAATAAAATGAAAAACATCTGGCTGATTGTATCCTACTCGAAAAGACTCCGCTTGTAAACCCCCGCCTTTGAAAAAGGGCCAGCGGTAGAGGTTGCATCCGCGAACTGCGACATGCGGCAAGTCTCGTCCTGTGAAGGGGCCAGCCCGACAGGATTGCGCCCCGGCTTTCGATATGCGGCAAGGCTCGCCCCATGAAGAGGCCGGCCGCCAGGATTGCGCCCCGGCTTTCGATACGCGGCAAGGCTCGCCCCGAGAAAGGGATCAGCCGCCAGGATTGCGCCCCGGCTTTCGATACGCGGCAAGGCTCGCCCCGTGAAAAGGGCCAGCCCGCCGAGATTGCGCCCCGGCCCTCGACGCGCGGTAAGGCTTGCTCCGTGCAAGAGACCAGCCCGCCAAGCCTGCGTCCTCGGCTACGAAGCGCGACAAGGCTCGTCCCGCGAAAAGGGCCGGCCCGCCAGGATTTCAGCCCCGCGAAATGCAGAGACAACTTCTAAAGACCTGCCGGAAAGCGAATGCTATTCGAACAGCGGCCAAAAGCCTCTTCCACGCAAAATGTTGCCGCGACCAGCTTGCGGCCGCCCATCCGACAAACACGCCTCTACGGGGAGCCCCCCGCCCCGCCGCGACGAAAAAATGAAATGAACTTTCATTATTACATAAAGAGAAACAACAACGTGAAACAGAAAAGAGGAGGGAACTTTTTTGTCACTCGATCAAAACATCACACTCGATCGGAAGACAATTTTCCGCATGCTCATTCCCGTGCTCATCGACCAGCTTTTTATCACGCTGCTGCCCATCGTCAACACGGTGGTCGTCAGCGCGCTGGGTCAGAGCTCGATGTCGGGTGTTGCGATTGTCGATCAGATCAATCAGCTTATCAGCTTCACCGTTGTCGCCATCGGCATGGGCGGCGCGGTCATGGCAGCACAGTATACCGGCAGATCGGATAAAGACGGCGTTTCGCGCGTCATCAAACAGTCGTACAGCTCTTCCATTCTCGTCACCTTTGTGGTGACGGCGGTGGTGGTGCTCTTCGCCGGCCCCATTATCACCATGGCGCTCTCGGGCGCCGATGCGGAGATGAAGTCGATCGCCCGCAGCTACCTGTTGATCACCTGCTTTTCCTATCCTTTTTACGGATTTTACTCCAACACCACGCAGATTCTGCGCGGCATTGGACGTCCCAGAGAGGCCATGGTGACTTCGGTTGTGATGAACACCGCCATTTTTGTCATCAACGCCTTTTGCATCTATGTGCTCAAACTGGGCATCATCGGCGCGGGCCTTGCGACGCTGCTTGGCCGCGTGGTTGGCGCCGGTCTTGGATACATCATGGTCGGCCGCACGGGTGCGGCCAAAAAACCCGGCGACTTTTTCACGCTGAAATTTGAATGGCCCATGCAAAAGATGATGCTGCGCCTGGGCGTTCCGGCAGGTCTGCAGTCCTTTTTCTTCATTGGGGCGCGCCTTGTGATGAACGTCTTTATCCTGCCCTTTGGCGCGGATCACTATGCGGCCAACGTGGTGTTTACGCAGATGCTCGATTTGCAGTGTACCGGGTCCACCGTGGTGGCGGGCATGGCGCCTGCCATCATGGGCATGGCCAAGGGCAAGGGAGATCAGGACGGGATCAAAAAAGCCTTCAAGGATCTCAACTACCTGTCGTTTTGGATGGGCGCGGCGCTCAGCTTTCTGCCCATCCCCTTCTTAAAGCAAATCGCATGGCTTTACCACCTGTCCCCGGAAGCTTCGACCATTGCCAATACGTTGATTT
>CABRXB010000139.1 GCA_902474785.1 uncultured Eubacteriales bacterium
GGCAGACGGAGGGCATGACGGTCGACCGCGTAAAAGGTGGAGGCCGCATAGACGTTGACCTCGTCGAGCACGCCCAGCTCCCCAATGCTGACGTGCAAACAAAAACCCTACAAACAAAAAGATGTTTGCAGGGCCTTTCTGTTTTGGTGCCGGCGGTGGGACTTGAACCCACACGACGTCGCCGCCAACGGATTTTGAGTCCGCCTCGTCTGCCATTCCGACACGCCGGCACATAAATACGGTGAGATTGTAAGAATCATTATACTGGATTGATTGCAGCTTTTCAAGTGGGATTTGAAAAAAGAATAATTAAAATTAGAAAAGGGGTTGACATTGGCAAAAAATTGGTTATAATAACTTATGCACGTTGCGGGATTGTGTAACGGTAGCACGGCAGACTCTGACTCTGTTTGTCTGGGTTCGAATCCTAGTCCCGCAGCCAAAACCACCAAAACCAACCGGTTTCGGTGGTTTTTTTGTGCGCAGATCCGCCCTACCTGTCTTGTCGATATTGGGGTGTCGGCAAAGCGAGCGCTTCTTCTCAATGAGAACTTCACTGGACCTTGACGCCGCAGATCGTCGCGGTAGGCCATACGTTATGCACTAGCGTTTTCTTTAACCGCCGGACAGCTTGACCACTGCCTTCATTGCGCGCCTCGGCAGCTCCATATTGGTTAGAAGTAACAGAAAGTAAAAAAGTGCCTGTCCGTGAAAATGGGCCTTTCACGGACAGGCGGTTTCTCAATCCAGTCTTCTGAATTTCTGCAAACTTTTTTCAACCGTCGCGTTTTGAAAGCTTTTTCAGCGACGCGGTGGTCTTCCAAAAAGCGGTTTCCACCTCTTTGACTATTTTTTCGTCTACGGGAAGAAAGCCGCCTCTCAAAGCCTCGGTCAACACGCAACTGGCCTGATACAGCTGCGTAAACCCAAGGTTCTGGCTGATTCCCTTGAGCGTATGCGCCGCACGAAACGCCTCTTGCGCATTTTCTGCTTCCAGCGCGCTGCGCAGCGTTTGATAGGTGGTGTCCTCGAGAAATTTAACGGAAAATTTCTCAAGGAGCGCCTCGCTTCGAAATCTTCTCAGCACGTCCTGATAATCGCCGCCCATGGCAGCATAGCACTCTTTGATTGTCACTGTCCGCCCACTCTCCTCACTTTTGACGGCAATCTTCAGCGGTTTTTTTCGTATCGCTTTCAATCGGCGTTATCACAGAAAATACATCTTTCATGGAACTGTCATAGATCATGTATTTTTCGCCGCCCTCTCTTTTTGCAGCATAGAGCGCACGGTCGGCGTTGTGCAGCAGCGTATCGTAATCGGTTCCATCGCGCCCGTAGATTGCCACACCCATGCTGACATGGATTGGAAAGCGCGCGTATTCTCCGCACAGGGAGCGAAAGATCCGGTCAATCAACGGTTCCAGGTCGGCTCTGTATTCCAAAAAGATCAAAAACTCATCTCCGCCAATGCGTGCGCCGATATCCCCGCCGCGGATGCTATGGAGCAGGCGCTGAGCAACATAGTGCAGCACCTGATTGCCAAAATCGTGTCCGTAGCGTTGATTGGCTTCTTTGAGCCCATCCAGGTCGAACATCACCATCGCATATTTGCCATCGGGCTTGCTGTCAAGTCGCTCTATGACACTTTGTCTGACCTGAACGTGATTCAAAAGCCCCGTTAGCGCATCGTGTGTGGCCTGATATTTCAAATCGGCCATACGTATGTATTCTTCATGGATGTCCAACGCCTTTCCAATTGCACCGATGTACTGCGGCGAGTCGTCGTCGGTCCATGTGGCGCGACAGATGATGCGATACCAATGGGGCTCACCGTCGAGATTGAGCGCGCATTCATGCTGCACAACAGCCTGCTCGGGCGTTGTGGCATGCAGGGCGTTTGCAAGGCTCTCATAGTTTTCTTTGCCCAAGACGGCCAGCATGTTTTCATTCTCGCTGGGGTTGATGATAAATTCCCCCAGCCCAAGTTGCGCGGCGCCCCACTCTGACAGAATCAGCATGGGCGGAGACGTGGTATATTCAAACTGAATCTCCTGCGACATGGTTGCAAAAAAGCGGTATTTGCTGCGCTCGCGTTCCAGAAGTTGCAGCGTCCGCTCTGACGCACGCAACTCTTCATGTTGTAACATCTCATCGGCAATGCTGCGTATGTTCTGACGCGGGCTGGGGGAATTGAGCCGCAACTCATCTCGAATTGTCTCGGCGATGTCTTCCAGACACTGAAGGAGAACGGGATTGAACGCGCCGCACTCGCCCCCCAGAATCATCACCATGGCCTGCTCATGCGTATAGGCTTTCTTATAGACCCGCTCGCTGATCAGCGCATCGTACACATCGGCCAAAGAAACAATTTGAGCAGAGATGGGGATCTCCTCGCCTTTCAACCCGTCGGGGTATCCCCCGCCGTCGTACCGCTCATGATGCCAGCGGCAAATCTCATAGGCCGTTTTGACCAGCGGCTCGTCCTGATGAAAGGGCAACTCTTCCAGCATGGAGGCGCCAATCATGGAGTGGGTTTTGATGATTTCGAACTCCTCTTTGGTCAGTTTTCCGGGTTTGTTCAAAATCTCGTCGGCGATGCCGATCTTTCCAATGTCGTGGAGCGCCGACGCCGTGCTGATCAGGCTGATTTCCTTTTGAGAGAGCGGATACTGGTCGGTCATGTGCACCAGATGCTTCAACAGCAGCTCGGTCATGGTGTGGATATGCAGCACGTGAAGACCGCTCTCACCATTTCGAAACTCCACGATGTGGCTGAGAATGTTGATCATCAGGTTGCTGGTTTTTTCTCTTTCATAGATCTGATCGGCCACCATGCTGACCAGCTTTTTTTGTTTGGCGTAGAGCATGATGGTGTTGATGGCGCGTCGGCGGACAATGAGCATCTCAAACAGACGGCTGATGAAATCGCTTACCCCCAGCTCATAGGCCCGCTCAATGTAGGCGGAACGGCTTTCCGCCGAGATCATGATGACCGGAATGTCGTCAATCCAATGCTCCTTGTTCATGACGGCCAAAACCTCATACCCATCCATCAAGGGCATGACGATATCCAGCAAAACAAGAGAAATCGAGGCTCCCGCCTGGGTGAGCGTGGCGACGGCCTGCACCCCGTCGGCAGCCTCTAAAATATCGAACTCATCTCCCAGCATATCAGAAAGGATTGCGCGATTCATCTCATTGTCGTCTACAATTAAAATCTTCTGTTTGCCAGTATTTTTCATCCTATCAATCCTTTATGCGGGGTTCGACCTCGCCGATATTTTAACAAGTTTGATCTCTGCCGGTTACAACTGGCTCATCATCGCAGATCCATAAAAAATCTCCGCTTGTCTGAGCGGAGATATCTTTGCGTACAGTCCATGGGAAAACGTTATGTCTTCCACTCAGTCTTTACTTTTCAAAATAAAATCCACAGAAAAACAGCTCTGTCTTGTCAACTGGACTCGTCAGAACATCCATTCATTTGATTATCATTATAGAAGGAGATATGCAAATTGTCAATATGGAATGTCACAAACACCCGATTCTTATGTCATTTGCCACAAATCCAATGAGTTTCCAAAGAAATTCGAGATTTGGCGGTCGTTGGTTGCCGGGCTTCGAAACAGGAGCACAACCTGCGCCGGATGAGCCGCGTCATTGAAGTGAAGGCTCAAAAGTTCAACCTGTTCTGCCGGCATAAAGACTGCTTGCAGGCGTATTGACGTCAAACAGGCCCAAGACATGGCAATGCAGCCATTTCCCCAGACAAATCTTGCCCACCCCCCAGACAAAAAGGACGGGAGATCTCCCGTCCTTTTTGCCGCGCAAAGCCTTGTTATGTCTATTGTCTGCACAGGCGCTTCTCCCTTCTGGACCTTCGGCAAAGGATATGGATCTTGCAAATTACATCAAGCCGTCGCAGACTGCGCCCCGCCACACAGGTGCGTCTCCCCATCTCATTGGGCGAGCGCCGCACCCATGGATTTGCACAATGCTACCGTCCTGTCATCTGGCGCATCAGCACAGATCACACTCTCGCAGATGAACACGGCGCCCGCAGCCGCGCATCTCTGCTCCCAGTTTCGCATCCACGCGCC
>CABRXB010000140.1 GCA_902474785.1 uncultured Eubacteriales bacterium
AGTTTGGCGACGTTTGGATCGAATTTGAGCCCGGAGACACCGAAGAGCTGACCTTTGCCGAGAATGTCTTTGGCGGCTCGGTGCCCAAAAACTTCTTCCCGGCCGTGGAAAAGGGCCTGCGGGACTCCATCCAAAAGGGCGTGCTGGCCGGTTATCCTGTTGTCAATCTCAAGGCCACGCTGGTCGATGGGTCGTACCATCCGGTCGACTCCTCTGAAATGGCCTTTAAAGTGGCCGCAAACCTGGCCTACAAAGCGGGCATGGAGGCGGCAAACCCGGTGCTGCTCGAGCCAATCGGAAATCTCAAGGTGCTCATTCCAGACTCCATGATGGGCGATATCATCGGCGACATCAACAAGCGCCGCGGCCGCATTCTGGGCATGAACCCTCTCGGCGGCGGACAGCAGGAGGTCGTGGCCGATGTGCCCATGGCCGAAATGGGCAGCTATGCCGTTGATCTGCGCTCCATGACGCAGGGAAGAGGCTCCTTCACCTTTGACTTTGCCCGTTACGAGGAGGCGCCGCCCAACGTGGCTGAAAAGGTCATCGCCGAGGCTGCCGCGCAGGAGGATTGAGAGACGAGACCTCAGTGAAGCTGAAGGCGAATGCTGCATGCTAACTGCAAAATGGCAATAAAACGTTGCCGGTTTTTTCAGATGACAACTTATATCTTTCACATGGCGCTTGACAGCGTATTAGGATTGAAAAATAGAGAAGACCGCCTCTTTTCAAAGAGGCGGTCTTCTGGCCTCACAGGGAGGTTTGACCAAATTGCGGCATGCGCCACACGGCCCATGTCCGATGAAAAGACAGGAGGAGACAGTTTTGACCATTCGCATTGGGATCATGGGCTATGGCAACATCGGAAGAGGCGTGGAGTGCGCCGTCAAACAGGCGCAGGATATGGAGCTTGCGGCCGTTTTCACCCGGCGCGAGCCCAAAGACGTGTCCATTTTGTCGCAGGGCGTGCCGGTGCTGCCGGCGCAGGACGCCCTCTCTCACGCAAAGAAGATTGATGTGCTCATGCTGTGCGGCGGTTCGGCCACCGATCTGCCGGTACAGACGCCCGCCTATGCCCGCCATTTTCATGTGGTGGACAGCTACGACACCCATGCCAAAATTCCCGGGCATTTTGCAGCGGTGGACGAGGCGGCCAGAGAGGGAGGCAAGCTCGCCGTCATCTCCGCGGGGTGGGATCCGGGCCTCTTTTCGCTCAGCCGGATGCTGGCGGGCGCCGTGCTGCCCGTGGGGGCGGACTATACCTTCTGGGGCAAAGGCGTGAGCCAGGGCCACTCCGACGCCATCCGCCGCGTGGAGGGCGTGGCCGACGCCAAGCAGTATACCGTGCCCATTGAGGCGGCGCTGGCCTGCGTGCGCGCCGGGGAGAACCCCAATCTGACCACGCGGCAAAAACACACGAGAGAGTGCTACGTGGTGGCGCAGCCCGGGGCCGATCTTGCGCGGATCGAGCGTGACATTGTGACCATGAAAAACTATTTTGACGAATATGACACAACAGTGCACTTTGTCACCCAGGAGGAGCTCGACAAATCGCATGCGGGCATGCCGCACGGCGGCTTTGTCATTCGCAGTGGGAAGACGGGGTGGGACGAGGAACATGGCAGCGTGATCGAATATCGTCTTACGCTCGATTCCAATCCCGAATTCACGGCCAGCGCACTGGTGGCATGTGCGCGGGCCGCGTATCGCATGGCGCAGCAGGGGCAGACGGGCTGCAAGACCATCTTTGACATTCCGCCTGCGCTGCTCTCCCCGCTCGACGGGGAAACGCTGCGCAAGACGCTCTTGTAAAGGATGGAGGAGAGCGGCAAAAAGTTTTCGCTGCTGTTTGGCATTTTCCCTTTTCGGCGGTATTTAAGCGCAAAGAAAAATCTGCGGCGTTTTTGATCTTTTTGTCTCTTGCCGGTTTTGTAAGGGAGAAGCAAGGGATTGTAGGTGAGTTCACAAAGGCGAGGGCCGGGCGCAGAAATAGGGCGAGAAATCACACCTCTACGGTGCCAAGCCCTTGTCTGCACCCACCCCGACGGGCATAACCATGGTGGAAATATGATGTGCATGTAGTCTATGAGTGCAGCCATGACGAGTACGGCACGCGCAGACAGGATCATAGACAGTTATTACCGCTTTGTTGGCAAGCTTGACCTGCCAGAAGCGAAGCCCGCCCTATCCGGCGCAATCGCGAAACGCCGGATAGGGCGGTAAATATTTTTATACTTCTTTTACCTTGTTATCGGCACATTCACCATTGCCCGGGGAATGTTTTGGGTTGCCCCCGACCGGACAATAAAAAGCAGCAAACTGCTTGCGTGTAGCCGCTGTCGGCGGATCGGTATTCAGCTTTTCAGACAGGAGCAGCGATTTAGCAAGCCGGAACTCAAACTGGCTTTCTATGAGTTTTGTTATGATGTCATCCGCATAATCTTACTTGAAATGCCCGTGGGCGCAGTGGCTGACAAATCCGGCATGATCATTCATAGCTTCCGGGTTGCCCTCACGCGCTTTTACAATCGTTTCGTATGGAAGCAGCCTGCTCATGGGAAAACACCTCGTTTCTTTATGTAACTGCAAGGCAAGCTGGATATGCCGCCCTGCGGCGCTGCAAGGCAAACTGAATATGCCGTCCTGCGGCGCTGCGTGTTTGTCCTATATCGCAGAGCGATTTCCTTTTACGTACGCCGCTGGAAACAGCACTGGAAAATTTCTTCCTGATGCTGTGGCGGCGTAAAAGACGGCAAGAGCAGGATCGCCTGATATAACGCTGCTGGCAGGCAGAAAAAGGGCAATACGCGTCCATCTTCGATTGTGCAAAGAACATCTGTCGCAAAAGGCATAAACTTTTCCTCGGGCAGACATTCAAGGGAGATTTCCCGCTCCCGACGGTTATACAGTATACGGGCTGCGCTATAGAAGCGTGGCGAATGTGAGGGGCGGCAGCACTGCCTGCTGTCGCCCCCTGATTGCCCGCCAGCTAGGACAGAGTGGGGCTGTCGACAATGGGCGCATCCCACTTGCTGCCCTTTGACCGGCTTGCGCAGGCTTTGTTACTGCGTTAGTATTCTTTCTTGTTGTAAATGCTGACAGTCAAAGGGTAGGATAGGATAAATGTTAGCACCGAACATATCAACAAAATAGCTGACCCCAATAAAATGGTCGCCAAACCGGGTTCCAAATAAAAGTTAATGAGACTGCTAATTCCCAGCGCAACGCCAACGGCACTAAGTAAACTGATGACCAAAAACGCTTCGCTTCTTTCTTCACCACCCAAATAGAACAGCGGAAAGAAAAACGCCCCGGTAAAAAGGTTCATACTAACTCCGAATGCAAATAGCGTAATGGCGTCAATGGCATTGTCAAAGGGACAACCATGCAAAAGCCACGATAAACTTACGCTTATTCCGCCCAAAAGCATTCCAACCAGCAGCCAGATGAGCTGGCTGAGAAAATAGCTCTTTATGATATCAGCTCTTTTTACCGGCAAAGTTAATTTGTATTTTCCCCACTTGGCGCAGGACGGCAGGGCGGACAAGACTACCGTTGTAATTGCATTTGCTGAGAAACCAACTGTTCCCAAAAGCGCATAACCAAAAAGAAGCGGCTGGCTAATAACAGCGACAACAAAGACTCCCAGGAAAAACATAAAAATTGAAAACACTTTCACATTCGCATAGACGGCAAAAAAATTGTTTTTGAGAAGCCCCTTCATACTCGTTCCCCCTTAACCAGCAGCGACATGATTTCATCAACTGAAACATGATCGACAACGACGCTTTTATATTTATTTTGTGCTTTTTTCCCGTTGGAAACCAACACATCAATTTGATAATCCCGTTTTCGATAGGCGACAATGTCGCTGGGGTCTAATGCAAGAAATTGACTTTCTTTGCAGCGCATCACGGCATAATGATATACCAAATCATTTTTGGATGCGGTCATAATCAGTTTTCCGTCATGAATAAAGGTGATGTAATCTGCCACTTTCTCCAAATCGCTTGTAATATGAGAAGATAGAAGGATGGAGTGGCTTTCATCCTGCACAAATTCAAGAAAAACGTCCAGCATATCATCACGCA
>CABRXB010000141.1 GCA_902474785.1 uncultured Eubacteriales bacterium
GGACAGATTTCTTTGAAGAGGGCGCCTCCTATCGGCAGTTGCCCTTTGAAGAGGGCGACAGTCAAAGGGAAAAAGCGGGCTCTTAGCTTGACATGCAAAAGGTCTCATGGCGGCAGCGAGCCGTCCAGTTCTGGAAATGGAATAAACAATTTTCCCTGGTCGTGATCGGCAAGATCGAGCCGTATTCCAAAAGCCGTTTGGCGGCAGACAGCTTTGGCCCTGGTCTCCATGTGAAAAGCTGTGCCGCTCAGCGCAAATGGACGCGCAGTTCGGGGGGCAGGAAAAATTTGCTTGCGGGCCATCTCTGCCGAGGCAGGGCTTGTGTCCCGGCCCTTGAATTGGCTCTGGCCGCGTTTTTCTTTCAAGGCGGGGGCGGGAACCTGACGGAAGGGAGCAACGCCGAGCGGCCCTTGTCAGAACTGTTTTCTCAAGGGGTTCTTGGAAAACGGAGGTCTTGACGTCCTGTTACAGACAAGGAGGAGCATGGCCCGCCCGTTTGATTTCTGTGCCAACCGCTAAAAAGGGAGTGCAAAACAAGCCAAAAACAAACATCCCCGCAAGGCCATTTGCCTTGCGGGGATATACAGAGTTTACACAGGCTTTTGACGATTGAGTTCGAGATAGAGTTCGTTGACGCCGCTGCGCACGGTTTCAATGAGCTCCTGCGCAATGGAGGTGTTTGTCACGGTGGGCGGGATGCTCCCACGTTCAAACCACACGCCCTCACACAGCTCGCTCTCCTGCAGCGTGATGGTGGGATCGCCGTCGAGCTCGGCGAAAAAGCCGATCATCACCGAGTCGGGGAAGGGCCACGGCTGGCTCTTGTAGTAGGTCACATTTTTCACATGCAGGCCCACCTCTTCGAGCACCTCGCGGCGAACAGCCTCCTCAAAGGTCTCGCCGATCTCCACAAAGCCGGCCACCAGCGCATACCGCTTGTAGGTGCTGCGCGCGTAGCGCGTCATGAGAAGACGCTCTCCGTCAGTGACGGCCACGATGATGGCGGGCGCGATTTTGGGGTACTCCACAACGCCGCAGTCGCACACCAGGGCGCGCTCAAAGTCGCTGTTTTTCATGGGGGATCCGCATCGGCCGCAGAAGGCGTGGTCGCGTTTCCAGCGGTGGATGTGCGCGCCGGTGTGCCCGGCAAAGGCCAGGTGCTGCGTGATCGTGGTGTTCAGAGAGGAGATGGGCTCAAAGAGGCAGCCGGCCGGCGCCTCCTCGGGCAAAATGGGGCTGCGCACCAGGAAAAAGCGCATGTCGTCGATGGAAAAGAGGTATTCGCTTTGCGACATCGGGCTCTCCCCGATGTCGGAGAAGAGGGGGATGGTTTTGGGCTCTCCTGTGAGCAGAATGTCGTTTTGGTAAAAGCACAGCGCATAGTCGCCGGGCTCGGGGTCTTTGATGGCAAAGGCGTTGTCAAACACCAGGGGTGCGATTTCATGTAGCATGGGACATTCCTCCAATCAAAGGGGCTATCGCTCCTCTCTGAAATAGGGGATTCCAAGCCCTGCCGGGGGCCGGTCCTCCCGCTTGCGGCGAAAGCTGACCAAAATGAGCACGAGGATGGTGACCAGATAGGGCAGCATCTTGAAGATCTCCTGGCTGGAACGGGTCAGCGTGATGGAGATGCCCGCGAGCTTCAACAGGTCTGCAATGTAGAAATACAGCCAGTTGAGCACGCCGAACAGGTAAGACCCCCAGATGGCGTGAATGGGCTTCCATCTTGCAAAGATGACCAGAGCGACAGACAGCCATCCCAAAGCCTCCAGGCTGCCGCCGCTGGCCCAGGTGCCCTTGATGTAGTCCATGGTGTAGTAGAGGCCGCCAAGTCCGGTCAGCGCCGCACCCACGCAGATGGCCAGATACTTGTAGAGGGTGACGTTGATGCCGGCGGCGTCGGCCGTGGCCGCGCTTTCTCCCACAGCCCGCAGGTTCAGGCCGGCGCGTGTACGGCTCAGGAAATACCACATCACAATGGCAAAGGCAATCGACAGGTAGACCAGCCAGCCCAGCGTGTTGAAAAGCGGGGTGTTTCGCAGCGAGGGCAGAACGGCGCGAAAGGCGGCGGAGGTGATGGGCAGCGAGATCTGCCCCACGCCGCCGGCCAGTGTGTTGAGGCTGCTGCCGTAGAAGTTGGCAAAACCACAGCCAAAGATGGTCAAAGTCAGGCCGGTGACGTTCTGATTGGCCCGCAGCGTGATGGTCAAAAAGCTGTAGATCAGCCCGCCCAGAACCGAGAGCGCCAGAGCGCTCAACAGCGTGACAAACAGGCAGACAGCGGCGCTTGGGTTTTCCACCCTGGTTTCATAGAAAAAGGAACCCATCAGCCCGCCGATGGCGCCCAAAGACATGATGCCGGGGACGCCCAGGTTCAAGTTTCCGCCCTTTTCGGTCAGGATCTCGCCCAGGGCGCCGTAGAGGATCACGGTGCCAAACCAGATGGAGGATTGAAGCAGCGAAATCAGCTGTTGCATGAAGCGCTCTCCTCCTTCCTGCCTCGAAAGATGATCTTGTAGTTGATGAAAAATTCACTGCCGATGATGAAAAAGAGGATGATTCCGGTCAAGATCTCGGCGGCATATTCGCTCAAGTTGAACCGGGAGGCGATTTCTGAGGCGCCGCGATCCAAAAAGACGATCAAAAAAGAGATGAGAATCATGACAAAGGCGTTGAATTTTGCAAGCCAGGCCACGATGATGGCGGTAAACCCGCGGCCGTCGGCCGTGGTGGTGGATATGGTGTGGCTTACGCCTGAGACGGCAATGAACCCCGAGACGCCGCAGATGGCGCCCGACAGCAGCATGGTGCGCATGATGATGGCCTTGACGTTCAGGCCGATGTACTGCGCCGTGCGCTCCGACTCGCCGACCACGGCGATTTCATAGCCGTGTTTGGAGTTGCGCAGATAAAAGAAGACGAACAGGGTCAAGGAGAGGACGATGAGGACATTGAGCATATACTGCTGCCCGAAGAGGGCGGGAAACCAGCCGCGCCTGGTGTCGATGTTGATGATGCCAACGGAGTTGGAGCCGATGGGGTGCTCCCACTTGGAGGCGAAAAAGCTGGTCAACTGAATGGCCACATAGTTCATCATGAGCGTGAAGAGCGTCTCATTGGTGTTCCAGTGGGCTCTGAAGAAAGCGGGGATGAGGCCCCAGATCGCGCCGGCCACCGCGCTGGCCACGAACATGACCACCAGCAGCAAGGGAGTTTGCAAGCGGTTTCCCAGATAGATCATGCAGGCGGCGGTTGTGATGCCGCCGACCAGAATCTGACCCTCCGCACCGATGTTCCAAAAGCGCATCTTGAAAGCGGGGGCAAGGCCGATGCCGACACACAGCAGCAGCATGGCGTCGCGGATGGTGACCCAGCTTCGCGTGACGCTGCCAAATGCGCCGCTCCACATGGCGGCATAGACTTTTAAGGGACTGAGCCTGACCGTGGCATAGACCACAAAGGCGCACACGATGAGCGCCAAAATGACGGCGACAATGCGGATCAGCCAGTTTTTCCAAAGCGGCAGCGCATCGCGCCTGGCAATGCGGACAAAGGGCTCGTGATGGCCGACTTGCCTGTGCTCATTCATGGGCAAAGCCCTCCTTTCGGAATTGGGTCATCAAAAGGCCGACCTCTTCTCTGGTTGTCTTGCGCGCGTCCACAATGCCCGAGACCTGACCGCCGCACAGCACGAGAATGCGGTCGCACAGCTCGAGCAGCACATCGAGATCCTCGCCCACATAGATGACGGCAACCCCCTTGGCTTTCTGGTCGTTGAGCAGGTCGTAGATCACGTAGGAGGTGTTGATGTCGAGTCCGCGCACGGCGTAGGCCATCATCAGCACGGATGGGGAAGAGGCGATCTCACGTCCCACCAGAATTTTTTGCACGTTGCCGCCCGACAGACGGCGCACGGGATATTCGGTGTCGGGGGTTGCAATTTCAAGCAGCTCCTCCAGACGCTTTGCCAGCTCCTGGGGCGTTTTGCGGTTGACAAAGGGCCCCTTTCCCTCGCGCCAGGAGCGCAGCATCATGTTGCCGGTCATGCCCATGGAGCCCACCAGACCCATGCCCAGCCGGTCCTCCGGC
>CABRXB010000142.1 GCA_902474785.1 uncultured Eubacteriales bacterium
ATCAGCACGCTGACAGAGACCTTCAACCAGATGTCGCAAACGCTTCAAACCACGCTGTCCGACTCGGAGAGCGAGAAGAACAAGTTTGAGACCATCTTTTTGTATCTGACCGACGGCGTGGTGGCCTTCGACGGGGAGGGAAAACTGCTCAATGTCAACCGCGCGGCGCTTGAGATGCTCGGCGGCGACCTGATTGAAGGGGAGAGCACCTTTTCCCAGGCCATCACCCCGCTCACAGAGCTGACGGAAGAGCAGCTTCGACAAGGGGAGTCCCCGCTTTCCAAAGAGGTCATGGTGGGGGAGCGGGTTCTTCAGCTCACCTTTGCGCCGCTGGCGCTGCCCGGACAGCAGGGGGAGCCCTCGATGGGCGTTGTGGCGGTCATCCACGATGTCACCGAACAGCGCAGACTCGACGCGTCGCGCAGGGAGTTTATCGCCAACGTGTCGCATGAGCTGCGCACGCCGCTCACCAACATCAAGAGCTACACCGAAACGGTGGTGGAAAACGCCGATCTGCCCGAGGAGAACCGCACGGCCTTTTTGCAGGTTGTGCTCGGAGAAAGCGACCGCATGATTCGCATTGTCAAAGATCTTTTGATGCTCTCGAGGCTCGACAACGACAAGCTCGATTTGAGGCCGCAACGCTTCGATGTGGGGGGCATGGTGCGTCATGTCTACGAGGCCATGAAGATCGACGCTTACAACAGAAAGCACACTTTGCGGCTTGTCGAGGGCAATCCCGGCGTCATGACGGGCGACGTGGAGCGGCTTGAGCAGGTGCTGGTCAACGTGGTGAGCAACTCCATCAAGTATACGCCGGAGGGCGGCGTCATTGAAATAGAGGCCCGCCGTGAAGGGGAGCAGGTGATCATCCAGGTGAAAGACAACGGCATTGGCATTCCGGATGAGGATCTCGACCGCATCTTCGATCGTTTTTACAGGGTGGACAAGGCCCGTTCGCGCGAGATGGGCGGCACAGGGCTGGGTCTTGCCATTGCCAGGGAGATCATGCAGGCCCACAAGGGGGAGATCTCGCTTTCCAGCACGCTGGGCAAGGGCACGACCGTGACGTTGACGCTGCCGGTCGAGGCCTTTGTCGCCATCAAGTGAGGAAAGAGGATCGTTGGCAAAGAAAGTCCGCAGCCCGCGCGCTCGCAGGAGGAGCATGATTTTTGCCGGCGCAGGAGACAAAGGGGAGCAGCAGCCCGTTCGCCCGGAGACAGAAAATGTGGCCGCGCGGCAGGCAGAGCAGGTTTATACCGGAGCAGAAGATCAAAGGGTCGGCTGTTCGCAGGAGGAGCATGATCTTTTCCGGAGCAGGAGACAAAGGCGAGCAACAGCCCGTTCCGCCCGAAGACAGGAAGTGAACCTTGCCAGAGCAAAAGGCCAAGGGTCCACGCAGTTGTAGGCAGAGCGTGATCTGTACCAAAGCAAAAGATCACGAGCGGCAGTCGCGACGCAAAGGCAAAACAAGTTTGCGTCGCGGGTGGAGGCCGAGACCCGCTGCCCCGTGGCGTGAGCATTGTTTGTAAGCAGAACGTGAAATGGTCTCCTCAAAAAAGCGCTCAATTTTTGCTGAGGACAGGGATGATCTTTTCCGGGATGGCCTATCGGCACAGAGCGGCGCGCACTGTTTCGCTGCAGGGGGCTGCAGCCTTTGAAACAGAGCGCACCTTTCCCGGGACGGGGGATGATAGCCGGCTGTTTGTTGGGGATAACGTGTGCGCGGCGCTGTCGGGACAAAACATACGATCGTGGCCGCGATATCGCGCCGGCATACGGGTGGGATCGGATAGAGAAGATTTCCCCGAATTTCAATGGGCCCGGCGCCAGGGGCGTTCCATGCACCAACACCGCAGGGATCAAAGCTTTGATGCTGACCTTATGGAAAAGTGCGTAAAATGCACACAGGCGTTGAATGCCCTTTTGAGGGCGCCCGTTATGACGGGGTCAAAACCGATATGCTTGTGTGTGAGTTTGATTTTTGACGGCGCCCTGTGACGGGCAGCCTCAAGGTGGATGCGCGTGGATGCGTGAAGGAGATAGGAAAGGGGGGTGTGCCGGTGGCAAACCGTGTTGTCGAATGGGTCAAGGACGTCGTTTTGTTTGTATTGGTGCTTGCCATGCTGGCGCAGTCTGCCCACATTCTGGTGCTCGATCAGCGGTATCCGGGCAACGACGGGGCGCTATCCACGCTGCGCATGCTGTGGCGCGACCTGAATGCCGCGGGAGCGGCGGGCGGCGACTGGCAGGAGGGCGTGTCAGGCCGTGAACTTTGGCCCGCCAGCGTGGTGCTGTTGAGCGCGGAGGGAGAGGGATATCTTCCCTTTCGAACGGAAAATGAGGCGGCGCAAATCGCCGAAGTTCTGTCCCTTGTGGTCCAGATGCTGCGGCAGGGCCAGCCCTTTTTTTCAGACAAACACTTTGAGGACATGCTGCAACAAGACGGTCTTCTGGTCGACCTTGGAAGAGCTCTCCCGGTCGACATGGTGCTCGCCCTGCTTGGCGAGAGCGGCGATCTCAAGAGACAGGTGCGCTACCTGCTGCTCACCGAGACGGAGGACGGCATTCAGTTGAGCATGGATGGAGATCAGATGCTGTGTTATGCGATCAAGGGGGATCAGATCAGGCAGAGCTATCTGGGCTGTGCAAATCGCATCGCCTCTTCCCCTTCGCTGCTGCCCATTGGCATCGTGGGGCGCGACGGGATGGAGACCTCAATAAAAATGGGCACACTCTATGCAAAAGACAACACCGACATGCTGGTGGCCACGGGCACAAACGCCCTGTTCGAGCCCGACGGTTCTGTCTCGACCACGCTGTTACAGACGGCCCTGCCCGCTTTTTCCTACAACATCAGCACGCCGCGACGCGACGTGGAGGCTGACGGCACGCTCGTCTATGTGGAAAACTACAGCAGCATCCGCCTCGCGCCCGACGGGGTGCTGGCCTACCGCGCATCCGAGGCGAGACACGGTTTGCCGCTCTCCCGTTTTCTGAGCTCTGGCGACAGGGAGAACTACCGCGCCAGAGATGTCATTTTGGGCGCCTATGCGCTGCTCGACAGCATTCACCCCGAGTTTGGCGATTTGCCCGGCGCAGGGCTTCGATATACGGGGGCCAGTTTTTCCAGGGAAGAGGGAAAGCTGTATTTGTATTTTGACTATGTGCTCGGGGGCATGACTGTCATTTGCAAGGGGTATGACCACGCCGCCACCCTGTGTTATGAAAACGGTTATTTCTCCTCTGTGACGCTGCTGCTGCGCAACTACACGCTTCAGGAGAGCTGCCATTTGGCTGACTTTGAGCGGCAGTGGCGCATGGCGGAGATTCAAACCGGCGTGGCGCCGGGCACGGCGGAACTCTGCTATGAGGACAATCTCGACGGGACGCCCATGGTGGCGACCTATCGCTTTGGAATTGCGAAGCAGGAAGAGGCGCCGGCAAAGTAAGCTGTTTTATAAAACGACAAGACATGGGAGGTGTTTGTATGCAGTGGAACAAAGCCAAGACAGTGCTCATCGTGGTGCTGCTTTTGGTCAACGTGTTTTTGTTTTCTGTCACGCAGCAGACGGTGCGCTCGCGCAGCCTGCTCGAAGATGAGTATATCGACAACGCCATTTCCCTGCTGCAAACCCGCGGCCTTTCCATTGCAAAAGAGGTCTTTCCATCTCAAAAGCTGCATTTGAGCACCGTCAGCGTCTCCACCCGAGAGATGCTCTATCCGCTCGCCCGCACGCTGCTCGGCGATGAGACCATGGAGCCCTCGGTTGAAGGTGACGGCATCTGGTTTCGCGGACAAAATGGCAGCGTACTGCTCTCGGGCGCGGCCGACTTTGTATTTGAGCCGGTTGAGCCCCTGCGCGATCTCGCACAGGGCAAGGAGCTGCTGCTGCGCGCCGGGTTTTTGGAAGAGGAGCTCATGGAGCTGGATGGAAAGCTTGTGCAAACACTGTACGGCGTGCCCCTGCACGACTGCGTGGTGAAGCTCGAGCAGGGCGGTCTGACCGGACGGCTGCTGGTCACCGGCAAGGGCACGCAGCGAAACGACGAGCTGATCGACGTGGCAAACGCCCTGCTCTGCT
>CABRXB010000143.1 GCA_902474785.1 uncultured Eubacteriales bacterium
ATCTCTTTGCCATGCCCTTTGCCCATCGCCCGGTGGTGACTTCGGGGGTTTTGGCGCCGGAATGTGCCGCTCTGCTTCAGGAATTCTTCACAAATTTGCGCGAAAAGGGGAAAAACCCTTGCAAAAAATCCCCTGATAAGATATAATATCGTTTGCTAATCAATGCAGATGGTACGGAGGTGAAACAAATGCCCAACATCAAGTCCGCAAAAAAGCGCGTGAAGGTCAACGCAACCAAGGCGCTGCAAAATCAGATGGTGAAAAACGCCATGCGCACCGAGCTCAAGAAGTTTGACGCGGTTGTCGCTGATGGCGATGAGCAGGCCCGCAAAGCGGCTCTGGCCCGCGTAACCAAGTGCGTGGACAAGGCTGCCGCCAAGGGAATCCTGCATAAAAATACTGCGGCCCGCACCAAGAGCCGTCTGGCCAAAAAAGCTGCCGTGTAAAACGGTTTTCCTTCAGCGGCGTCAGAGCGTCCCCTTTTGAGGGGGCGCTTTTTTCGTGTTTTGAAGACCTTTTCCCTGGGAAAAGGTCAGCGCGCGCCAGTCGATAAGAAGAATGAAGCAAGACAAGCTGGCACATACTGAAGGCAGAAGACAAAACCGTGCGGAGGTGTTTTTTGAATGCAGACAAGCATGTTCACAGATCTGGCTGTGGAGGCGGCGGCGCGCGCACCGGCCGGCGCTGCGGGCGTGGAATCGAGCACGACAAAGCAGGGGGCGCTCAATGTCATTCGGCTGCGGGTGACGTCGCAGGCCGGGGAAGCGGCGTTGGGCCGCCCACAGGGCCGCTACTACACGGTGGAAATCCCGGCGAGCCTTGGGCAGGGGGACGACGACTATGAGCAGGCCGCCGGGACGCTGGCCGAGTTGCTCAAAGAGATGTTGCCGCAGGAAAAGGGCTGCCTGCTGGTGGCGGGCCTTGGAAACGAGGGCGTCACCCCCGACGCGCTGGGACCTGAGACGGCCTCCCGCGTGCTGGTGACAAGACACCTCACCACATCTGACTCCAAGCTGGCCGAGCTCTTTCGCGCCGTGGCCGTGGTGCGCCCCGGCGTGCTGGGGCAGACGGGGCTGGAATCCACCGAGCTGCTGCGCGGCGCGGCGGCCACCGTGCGACCGGTGGCAATTTTGGCCATTGATGCGCTGGCGGCGCGCAGTCTCGACCGCCTGGGCAGCACCATCCAGATCACCGACACCGGACTGCTGCCGGGCGGCGGCATCGGCAACAGCCGGCAGGAGCTCTCGTTTCGCACCATGGGGGTGCCGGTGGTGGGGGTGGGGGTGCCCACCGTCATCAGCGCGGGGGCGCTGGTTCAGGATGTGCTCGAGGAGCTCACGCCCAATCCCTCGGACTCGCCCCCCATGGGTCGATACGCCAGCTTGTATGTGGCGCCCAAGGAAATCGACTCCACAAACCGCCGCCTTGCGCGCCTGTTGGCCGACGCCATCAATCTGGCCCTTCAACCCACGCTGTCGCTGGAAGACCTTCGTTATTATCTGGGCGATTGACACAAGTGCGGTTTTTATGGTACAATTGCGACACGTTCGATAGGGGAGTAGTCAGCAGAGCATCGCTCTGGGGCAAGTCAACACATTGGCGGTCAGCCTGGTTTGCCTGAAACGACAAGACTTATTGATGGGTTTTCTCATCAATAAGTCTTTTTTTGACTTCTCGTCCGTATCTTTTTGAGGGGGGGGGGAGGAGATGACCTTTCTTGATATGCTGCTGGTGGGAATTGGACTCAGTATGGACGCCGTGGCCGTGACCATTGCCAACGGCATGGCCTATCGCTGTAAGGCTAGGGAGAAGGTCGCCATGCCGCTTCTTTTCGGCGGCTTTCAGGGGCTGATGCCGCTGCTCGGATATTGGGCGGGCGGACTGTTTGCCAGTTTGATTTATCACTACGCGGGCATTGTCACGCTGGTTGTGCTGGGCTATATTGGCGGTAAGATGCTGTACGAAGGGCTGCGCGGCGACGATGGGTTCGACGTCAAGGCGGCGCTCACCTGGCAGGTGCTGCTGGTTCAGGCCATTGCCACGAGCATCGACGCCTTTGCCGTGGGCGTGAGCCTTTTGGCGCTGGAAGTGCAGATCGTGCCGGCCTGCGCTGTCATAGCCGGCACAACGTTTTTGTGCAGCCTTGTTGCACTTTCACTCGGCAGGCGATTTGGAACGGCGCTGGGCGGCAAGGCCAAGGTGATTGGCGGCGCCATTTTGCTGGCGATCGCGATCAAAGCCATCCTGTAGGCGGGTGGGCTTGATTCCTTTGTGTTGTCCAAAGACAAAGGGCACGACCTCGTCTGGTTTAAAGTCTGCTTCAAAGGGCGCTCTCTTTGCCGGCAGCAAAAGACCCCTCAGGGTTCCTGAGGGGTCTTTTGCTGTTTGGTTCTGGAAAAGAGCGAAACAGACGGGCCGGTGCCTCACTGCGGCGCGGCGGGAAAGGTCAAAAAGGATGGGCGCCAGGGGGATCCCGCCGGGGAGAGGTCCAGGTGTGGCGCAGTGGCAGCCGGGAAAGACGAACCTTTTCGCAAGCAAAAAGAGGCATTCGGCGGTGGAGTTGGCAAAATGCAAGGGACAAAATGCAAGATCAAACGCAGGGGAAATCGGGGCGAAAGATCGAAACGTTTTTTGTTTGAGCAGGTCTTGGGGAGCCACGCTGGTTAGACCGCCTCCTGGAGCAGCCTGGCAAGTCCTGCGGCAAGCAGCTCCACAGCGGCGTCGGCCTGGGCCTGCGTGTTTGCACAGGTGCCGACCTCGACCAGCATGGCGCCGGGCAGCAGATGTTGGTTGTAGCGGTTGGCCGAGATGTGAATGGGGCGCATGAGCCGGGGGTCTGCTGTTCGAGAATTTGATACAGACGTGCTGCAAGCGCAAGATTGTCTTTCCAGCCCGGGTGCTCAAGCCCGTTTTTGGGGCTGCCCACCACAAGCATGAGCTGTGCGGTGGGAGTGCCGTCGACTGTGAGAAGGGGTCGGTATTTGACGCCCTGGGATGAGATCATGGAGTCGCGGTGCAGGTCGACGATCACGCGGATGGAGGGGTTGGCGGCCAGCGCCTCCTCCGCCACAGTGCGGCTTTTGTTGTAAGCCTGGTTGAAGGAGGGGGTGTCGCAGTGGGTGGTGTCGTGCAGGACGGCGATGCCCTGCCGCTCGAGAGCGGCCGCCAGCGTGTCGCCCACTGCCACGACATTGCGCGCATCATTTTGATCGTAGGTCGAAATGTTTGGGTCATAATAGGAGGCGCCATCGGAATAGGCTTCGCTGGTGTGGGTGTGTAAAATCAGCACCTGCGGGCCGTCGGCCGGCTGTCCGAGAGAGGGCGTCTGTTTGAGCAGCGCGTCGTAGTCGATGGACAGTCCTGTGAGATTTTGGTAGTATACGCCGCCTGCCCCCTCGTAGCCGCCCGAAGAGCCGGAGATGGTGATGGCGGAAACCGGGAGCATCCCGTCGGGAATGGGGCCGTCGTCTGGCGAGGGCTGCGTGAGAATGAGCGAGGGCAAGGGCGGCCGGGTCTCCTGTTCGCCATCGGGAGCGACGGTGGCCGAGACCGGCAGCATCAGAAACAGGCAAAGTGCGGTCAAAAAACCGCCCACTGTGTTGAGCAGTGCAATTTGGGACAGGGCCGACAGCCGGGAGATGCGGCTGCCGGTGCGTCGAACTGCCATAAAAATACCTCCCATTGAAACCTTTGTGGACAGGTTGTCACTGTCTCAAAGCTTATGCGATGGGAGGTGTTCTTATGACCTTGCGCGCGGGTGGCCGCATGCAAGGGGGGCATTCCTTCAGGGCGAAGACACGGCGTAATACAGCAGTGCAGAGGCGCCAAGCAGCGTTTGAACGCGGGCGGGGAGCAAAAACCGCACCGTGTGCCACAGACGCTGTCCGCCCTGCTCCAATTGCTCAAGCACGGTGTGAGGCATAAGATAGCTGCTGTCAAACAAGGTGAGCACCAGCCCCTCCTCCCGACGGTCGAGGGACAGCACCGCGTCGGGCGAGTCCGAGACCGAGAGGCTGCCCGCCGAGAGATTGAGCCCCGTCACGGTGAGAATTGCCAGAGAAAAGAGCACAAAGGCAAT
>CABRXB010000144.1 GCA_902474785.1 uncultured Eubacteriales bacterium
GGGCGTCACGCGGATGAGGCGACGCGTGGCGGGGTTCATGGTGGTCAGCCACATCATGTCGGGCTCGTTTTCGCCAAGCCCTTTGGAACGCTGAATGGTCACTTTGCCCGACAGTCCCTTGATGATGTCGTCTTTTTCCCTGTCGGTGTAGGCAAAATGGCTTTCCCCCTTGCATGTGATCTCATACAGCGGGCTCTCTGCGATATACACCCGCCCTTCGCGCAGCAGCGTTGGGGTCAGACGGTAGATCATGGTGAGGATCAAAGTGCGGATCTGGAAGCCGTCCACATCGGCGTCGGTGCAGATGATGACCTTGTTGTAGCGCAGGGCCGAGAGGTCAAAGGTGGCAAGCTCCTTGTTGCTCTTTGTCTTGGCCTCCACGCCGCAGCCCATGACGCGCAGCAGGTCGATGATGATGTCGTTTTTGAAGATCTTGTCGTAGTCGCTCTTGAGGCAGTTTAAAATCTTTCCGCGCACCGGAATGATGGCCTGAAATTCGGCGTCTCGCCCCTGTTTGCAGGCGCCGAGAGCGGAGTCTCCCTCCACGATATAGAGCTCGCGCCGGGATACGTCTCGGGTGCGGCAGTCGACAAATTTTTGCACGCGGGTGGTCATGTCGGTGCCGCCGGCAAGCGTCTTTTTCAAATTGATGCGCGCTTTTTCCGCCTGCTCTCTCGAACGCTTGTTGATGAGAACCTGGTCGAGAATCTTGGCAAGGTCTGCGGGGTTTTCCAGAAAGTAAATCTCGAGCTGCTCTTTGAGAAAGGCGGTCATGCTGTCAGCGATGAACTTGTTGTTGATGGCCTTTTTGGTCTGGTTTTCATAGGAAGTGCGCGTGGAGTGGGAATTGCTGACCAGCACCAGACAGTCGGCGACGTCGGCAAAGGTGATCTTGGATTCGTTTTTGTTGTATTTGCCGGCCGCCTTGAGGTGGGCGTCGATGGCCGAGACAAAGGCCGAGCGCACAGCCTTGTCAGGCGAGCCGCCATGCTCCAAATAAGAGGAGTTGTGATAGTATTCAATGCGCTGTACCCGCGCGGAAAAGGCAAAGGCCACTTCAAATTTGACCTTGTAGAGCGGCTTGTCCTCCCGGTCGCGGCCCTGACGCTCGGCGCGGGTCAGATAAGGAGCGGTCAGCGCGTCGTCTCCGAGCAGCTCCTGCAGATAGTCGACAATGCCGTTTTCATAGCGGTAGCGGCTCTCTTCAAAGCGGCCCGGCTCCACCTCGTCGCGAAAGGTGAAAGTCAGCCCCGCGTTGACAACGGCCTGCCGTTTCAAGACGTCGTGGAAAAACTCACTTTGGATGGCGATGTCGGTAAAAACCTCGTTGTCGGGTTTCCAACGGGTGATGGTGCCGGTGCGTTTGCCGCTGTAGGGCGTCTCACGCATCGCGCCCGACGGTTCGCCGCGCTCAAAGCGCAGCTCAAAGCGCGTTTTGTCGCGCAGCACCGTCACCTCGAACCACTCTGAGGCATATTGGGTGGCGCAGGCGCCGAGACCGTTGAGGCCCAGCGAGTATTCATAGCTCTCGCCCTCGTCGTTGTTGTATTTCCCGCCGGCGTAGAGCTCGCAGTAGACCAGCTCCCAGTTGAAGCGGCCCTCTTTTTCGTTGTAGCCCATGGGCACGCCGCGGCCAAAATCCTCAACCTCGAGAGACCCGTCGGCGTGGCGGGTGACCAAAATCTCGTCGCCATAGCCCTCGCGCGCCTCGTCGATGGAGTTGGATAAAATTTCAAAAAAAAAGTGCTCGCAGCCCTCGAGCCCATCGGAGCCGAAAATGACGCCGGGGCGCAGACGAACGCGGTCTGCGCCTTTGAGCGATGAGATGCTGTCATTTCCGTAAGTTGTCGCAGTTTTTTTGGTCATGCTATCTCCTCAAGTTGTAGTGGGTAAACATTTAAAATCCAAATCATTATACTAGATCGTGAGGGGAAAGACAAGAAAAACCTGTCAGGACAGGTCTAAGCGCGTGTCCTTGTGAATAGGGATAAAGGGAAAAGACGTGTACGGATCAAAGGAGGTGCGCCGCCATGAGGCGGGGGTCAAACTGGGGCTACTTGCCCGCGCAGCGCATGCGCTATTTGTGCGAGGAGTTGCGAAGGCTCGAAGGGAGGTTTGCAGCGGCGGAGGACCCTGCTCTCATCGAGGCGTTGATTTACGAAAACGCATCGCTCATGCGCCAGCAGTCGGCCTGTCTGCGACAGGCCAGAGAGCAGGAGGCGCAGCGTCGCGCACGCGAGGAGGAGGCTTTTTTCCATGAATGACTGGGCGCTTTTGGGGCCGGTGATCGGCATTGTGGGGCTGATGCTCTTTTTGCTGCTGCTAAAGCCGCTCTCCGCTCTTTTCCGGTGGGTGCTGCGTTTGGCGGGCGGTGTGCTGGGGTTGGCGCTGGTCAACGTGATCGGCACCCCCTTTGGACTGACGGTGGGCATCAACGCCGTGACCATTGTGACGGCAGCCGTACTGGGCCTTCCGGGGGTGACGGCGCTGGCCGTCAGCCGGCTGATTTTAAATCTCTGAAGAGCAAAAAGATGCTCGACGGCTGCCGGGGAGGGGACATTTGCCCTTTCGGGGCATGGCTGTGTGATGGCCCGCCAGGGTGCGTTGATGATTTGGATCATTTGCGCTGCAGAGGGGTTGCCGCCGGATCAACAATCGCCAAGGCAGGCATTGCCGCTCTTCCTTTCATGGGGGGTATCGGGCCCAGCTTATGGGGGATATCGCACCCCAGCGCAGCGATATGAATTGGTCAAAATTTTTCAGGGCCACAGCCTTTGTACGAAAGCCGTGCAGAGGCGGTGGCCCGCTGCGGCGTGCTTTTTAAGATTTTGTCGTCCTGACAAGCCGAAGTTTTCGCCGGTCTTGTGAGGGCGACGCTTGCTTTCAAAACGTTTGGGTAAGGGCCGCAGCCATGAGGCCGTGCAGAGGCGGCGGCCCGCTGCAGCGTGCTTTTTAAGATTTTCTCGTCCTGACAAGCCGAGGTTTTCACCGGTCTTGTGAGGGCGACGCTTGCTTTCAAAACGTTCGGCCAAGGGCTGCGGCCATGAGGCCGTACGAGGGCGGTAGCCCCGCTGCAGCGTGCTTTCCGACTGCGGCTTTGCCTCACGGCCGGGGCGATCACAAGACCTTACAAAAAGAACAGCCGTGATTTGGAAATGCTCGCCCGATGTCGCCGGGCTGCAATCTTTGATTTGAGGATACTCGCCGGATGACACCGGGCTGCAGTCTTTAGGCGAGGTATCGCAGGGGTGGGCATGACAGACTGGCCGGCGCCGCCTATCGCCCTGTCGCTCGGTTGCAGCGTCGACCGTATGGTCGGATGTTTCAGACGCCCACTGGAAGGATCTCCCCTGCTTGACACAAACCGTCCTCCAAAGGTATGATAGACAATGACTAAGGGCTTTAGACAAAAGGGGGAACCGGCAATGGCAAAGGTAAACAGCGTGATCCATTATGGACGGCTCGACTCCACCAACACAACGGCGCTTGCGCTGGCACGCAGCGGCGCGCCGTCGGGCACGCTGGTGGTGGCAAGAGAGCAGACAGCAGGACGCGGCAGAGAGGGCCGCTCGTTTCACTCGGCCCCCGGGGGGCTTTACTGTACGCTGCTCATTCGGCCGACCGGAACGCCCGAGGAATGGATGCTGCTGACCTCTTGCGCGGGTTTGGCGGTGTGCGAGGCGGTGGAACGCTGCTGTGGGGCAAAGCCCGTCATCAAATGGCCCAACGATGTGCGCATTGGGACAAAAAAATTAAGCGGTATTTTGGTGGAGGGGCGTTTTGAGCAAAGTCCCGTTTTGATCTCGGGCATGGGCGTCAATGTGGGACAGGCGTTTTTCCCCGAGCCGCTGCAGGATGTCGCCACCTCGCTCAAACTCGAAGGCTATGATGTGACGGTGGAGACGTTTTTGAAGCACTTCATTCCAGCGCTCGGCAAGTGGATGCTCTCGCCGGTGGACAGGCATAAGCTCGTGGAGGGGCTGCGGGCGCGCTCCTGCGTTCTGGGAAAAGAGGTGACGCTGCTCACGCCAAACGGCAAAGAGCATGCGCGCGCTCTCGACATCGACGAGC
>CABRXB010000145.1 GCA_902474785.1 uncultured Eubacteriales bacterium
TTGTCATCACCGCGGCCAGAGAATGGCTGCGCTGGCTCGACGCCGGCTTTTCGGTGGGGCCGTTCACCGTGCCGGAGATTCCGGGGCTGCGCATGGTCATTTTTTCGGCGCTGCTCATGGCCATCATCCTGTTTTACAGACAGGGCTTTTTCGGCTCCAGAGAGTTTAGCTGGAATGGGCTGTTCTCCTTTGTGCGCTCGCTGCCCGGCCGCATCGGACGACTGTTTCGCCGCGACAAAAAGGAGGCCGCCTGATGGAACAGATTGTACTTCGCACGGAGCATGCCACCATGCGCTTTGGCGGCGTCACCGCCGTCAACGACCTCAACCTGGAGGTGGGCCGGCATGAGATTGTGGCCATCATCGGGCCCAACGGCGCCGGCAAGACAACGGCCTTCAACCTCATCACAGGGGTTTACACCCCCACACAGGGCAAAGTGTTCTTCACGCCCGGGAGAGACCAGCAGGCCCAGCCCGTTGAAATCACGGGCAAAAAGGCCGATGCCATCACCAAAATGGGCATGGCGCGCACCTTTCAGAACATTCGCCTGTTCAAGTCGCAGACCGTCTATGAGAATATCCTGATCGGACAACATCTGCATGTGAAGGCGGGGCTGTTCTCCTCCATCTCGGGACTTGCCTTTAAAGAGGAGCGCGCCATGCGCGACAAGGCCGACGCGCTGCTTGAACTGCTCGGTCTCTCCCATGTGAAAGACGAGGTTTGCACCTCGCTTCCCTATGGGCAGCAGCGCCGCCTTGAGATCGCCCGCGCGCTGGCCACTGATCCCACGCTGCTGCTGCTCGACGAGCCGGCCGCCGGCATGAACCCGCAGGAGACGGTGGAGCTCACGTCCTTTATCCACGAGATCAAGGAGAAGTTTGATCTCTCGGTGCTCATGATCGAACACCACATGGATCTTGTCATGGACATCTCAGACCGCATCTATGTGCTCGACTTTGGCCAGACCATCGCCGCCGGCACGCCGGCCGAGATCCAAAACAACGACCGCGTCATCGAGGCGTATCTGGGGGTGGACACCGATGCTTAAAATCGACAATCTCAAGGTGTCCTATGGCGGCATCGAGGCGGTGAAGGGCATCTCCTTCACCGTGGAGCAGGGACAGATCGTCACGCTCATCGGCGCCAACGGCGCAGGCAAATCCACCACGCTGCGCGCCATCGTGGGACTTGTGAAGGCGGCGTCGGGCTCGATCACCTTCGAGGGGGAGGAGCTCACCAAATTGAGCACCGACCAGATCGTCAAAAAGGGCATCACGCTGGTCCCCGAGGGGCGGCGTGTGTTTCCCGATCTCACGGTGCTGGAAAACCTCAAGATCGGCGCCTATACGAGAAAAGACGATCTGACGGACGACATCGAATGGATCTATTCGCTGTTTCCGCGCCTCAAAGAGCGCCACTGGCAGCCGGCCGGCACGCTTTCGGGGGGCGAGCAGCAGATGCTTGCGGTGGGCAGGGCGCTCATGAGCCGGCCGCGGCTGATCATGATGGATGAGCCGTCGCTCGGGCTTGCTCCGCTCATCGTGCAGGATATCTTCTCCATCATCCGGGAGATCAACCGGCAGGGCGTCACCATTTTGCTCATTGAGCAAAATGCAAATATGGCGCTGCGCACCGCGCAGGTGGGCCATGTGCTCGAGACAGGGCGCATCACGCTGTCGGGCGCCGGGGCAGAGCTGCTCTCCAACGAGGCGGTCAAAGCCGCCTATCTTGGCAAGTCCAAGTGAATACAGGGCGTTACGGCGTAAAAGATGCAAAATTTGTGGAGGCTGCCCCTGTGCAGCGCAAGCAAGTTTGGACATTTTCAACAAAAGAGCAGATGTATTATTGTACCGGAGGCTGTGAAAAAGACCTTTGCCTTACTCTCTCATTTGTGCTATAATGAAGCTAGCAATCTACGGTTAAAAGTCGTTTGCCTTCAAAAAGGAACAGTATCACTGAAAAGGAGTGCATTGTAATGGAGTACAAGTTTTCAAATCGTGCGCTGAGCGCAAAACCCTCCCGCATCCGCGAAATCTCTGCCAGAGGCGCCGTTGACCCCGAGTTTATCTCTTTTGCCATCGGCAACCCCGCCTATGAGACCTTCCCCGTCGACGATATCCGTCGCTGCAACGACCTGGTCTATGAGAGATGCCCCAAATATGCCCTGCAGTATGGCCCCACCATCGGCGATGACGAATTCCGCAAGCTGATCAAAGAGCGCCTGCAGAAGGTCAAAGGCATCAACCCCGAGGGCAACGATATTCTGGTCACCTCCGGCTCTCAGCAGGGTCTGACCCTCATGCCCATGACCGTCACCAACGAGGGCGACGTCGTTCTGGTTGAGCAGTTCACCTACATGGGCGCCCTGTCCTGCATGCGCGGCATGTGCGCCGTGCCGGTTGGCGTCAAGGTCGACGAGGATGGCATCAACCTCGAAGCCCTGGAAGAGGCCTGTAAGACCCACAAGAACGTCCGCTACCTCTACCTGATCCCCAACTTCCAGAACCCCATGGGCGTCACCATCCCGCTCGAGAAGAGAAAGAAGATCTATGAGCTGGCCTGCAAGTATGACTTCCTCATCTACGAGGATGATCCCTATGGTGAGCTGCGCTATGCCGGCGAGCCCGTGCCCGCGTTCAAGAGCATCGACACCGAGGGCCGCGTTGTGTATGCCGGTTCCTTCTCCAAGATCCTGGCTTCCGGTATTCGCCTTGGCTTCATCTGCGCTTCCCAGGCCGTCATCGACAAGATGACCGCTCTGAAGGGCAACCTCGACTCCGGCTCGCCCGTCTCCTCCTCCCTCATCGCCCGCTACTTCATGGAAGAGGGCAAGCTCGATCCGCATGTTGAGAAGACCTGCGCGCTCTATGCCAAGAAGAGAGAGGCCATGCTGTCCGGGCTCGACAAGTACATGTCCAGCAAGTGCACCAGAACCAACCCCGAGGGCGGCATGTTCCTGTGGGTCACTCTGCCTGACGATGCCGACGCCGACGCCGTGTTCGACGCCTGCCTCGACAACCACATTGGCGTGATTCCCTCCGTGGTCTTTGCTCCCGATGAGAGCAAGCCCGGCAAGTCCTTCCGTCTGTGCTTCGCCACCCCCACGCTCGAAGAGATCGAGATCGGCTGCAAGCGTTTCGGCGATGTCACCAAGAAGTTCTTCGGCGAATAAGAACCTTTTGTCTGCCTTCAGGCATTCAAGAGACCCCCGTTTGGGGGTCTCTTTTTTTGTGTCCCTGGGAGCAGAACTGCCCTTCCGTGATTTCATGAGGAAAAAGCCGTGGGGACATGCAGGGGATCGCAAGGAAACGCGTGAGAAAAAGGCGTAAGGGGAGCATCATCAGGGAACAAGCGGTGTTTTGGCTGTTGCATCCATAGCGCACTCTATGGGAAGGAGATGGGTGTTGTTTCGGAAAAGACGCGAAGGCGGCTTTGGGGAAAAGCTTTCCGGGGAGTGAGCATGGAGGTTTTTGGGGGATTTCGCCCAGAAAAGGGGGCGAGACCTTTGTCGAGCTTATGTGAAAAGAAGCACGAGAGAGGATGCCGGGGGGTCGCTGTGTATGAACGAAGAGAAAAAAGCGCCCTTTTTATGACAGGACAGGCGCAAAGCAAGCGGAGAGCTACCCCTTGCGCCGCACCCCTTTTTTGAAGCGTACCGGGGAGCGGGTCAAAATCAAAGACGCGGCAAAGGCAGCGTTGCCGCGCGCTACGGCGCCCGCGGCCGGCGACTGTTGAAGCGCCTGTAAAGGCTTTGCAACCCATCATCAAATTGGGGGGAGAGATTTTGTGCAAAATGACCCGGCCTCCTCTCTTGACACTCTATATCTAGGTGGTTATACTGGAATAGCAGCGAGTTCAGGCACAAGATATTGTGCTGTAAAATACAACTGTACGCAAACTGTGGAAGCCTTGTGAGACCTATTATTGTAACCAAAACAGCGAGATTTTGCGGGTTGCGCGACGAAAAGAAACCAAGGGGGAAATCGCCATGTTCCAAACCATTGTCAAGAGAGACGGACGAGAGGTGCCCTACGACATCTCTAAAATTGATGCCGCCGTAGCCAAAGCT
>CABRXB010000146.1 GCA_902474785.1 uncultured Eubacteriales bacterium
GACACATGGACGGCTCGGCGAAAATGCGCCGGGAAATTTCAAGATGTCGCGTGGGCGGCACGGCGCGGCGCAATGGATGGGCAAGGATGTCGACAGCACGGACGGGGCAAGGCGGAAAAGAGGCTGTGATCGGCAATGAAGGCGAGTGGAGTTGCGGACAAAAAGCCAGGGGGCGCAAGAGACGATCAGCTCTTTTGTCCAAGATGCAGGCGTGAAGTCGGGGTTGAAGACGGGGTTGAAGACGGCAAAGCGGCGCGCACGGCGGTTTCGCGTCAACGGTCGGCGCGCAAAAAAGGGGTCAAAAAAGGGCGCGCCGTGCGGCGCGCCCTGATATGCAAAAACCCGTTCAATCACATATTGTTGTAGCCCTTATCCTTACTGAGCTTGGCGGCGACGGTGAGGGAGATGGTTGCGAGCACCGAGACCCCGATGTAGAGCGTCCACACGCCGATATAGCTGCCGAAAGCGTCGTACAGCGTGCCCGAGAGCGAGGGCGCATAGGCGTTTCCAAGGCCCGAGACCATGGTGGCAAGGCTGTAGATGGCGGCAAATTCCCTTGTTCCAAAGTTTTGGCCGATGAGGTAGGAGTAAGGGACGGTGAGCGTCGAGTAGCCAAACCCGAAGCACAGCGAGAAGACATAGGGCATGAAGGAGGCCACCCCCGCAAAGCGCAGCGCCACAACCGAGGCCAGCATGCAAAGCCCTGTGAGAATGGCCGAGGGCACAGGGCCGATCTTGTCAAAGGCCGCGCCGAGAAAGATCTTGGCAAAGATCATCACGGTCATGACCAGGCTCATGGCGGTCGAGGCCGTGAGCGGAGAATAGCCGATGTCGGTTAAATAGGCGATCACATGGCCCGACATGCCCATGCCCGCGATGCCAAGGCACAGCATGCCGAAGATCTGAAAGTAAAAGGCGGGCGTTTTGACGGCCTGGGCTCTGGTCAGACCGGTCTGCTCGAGCACCGGAGCCCGGTTCTCGCCCGCGTCGTCGCCCGCTTCGGGCTTGACGCCATAGGGCAAAAGCCCCTTGTCCGCAGGAGAGACGCGGATGAGCAGAACAGCCGGCACCAGGATGAGCAGGCTGACAAGGCTCATCGTGCGATAGCCCATGCGCCAGCCGTAGTTTGCCACGATGGTGGTCAAAATGGGCGTCATGATGGCGGCCGAGACGCCCGATCCCGCAAAGGCAAGGCCGGTGGCAAGCCCGCGCTTGTCGACAAACCAGTTGTTGATGAGCGTTGTCACCGAGATGCCGGCAAGCGTCATGGAGACGGTGCCGTAGATGGCGGCCAGCGTGTAGAAGTGCCACAGCTTGGTGGACAGGGAGTAGCCGTAAAACACCGCGCAGGAGACCACCGTGCCCAGCGCGATGAACTTGCGGATGTGGTGGGGATATCTGCGGTAGAGTTCGCCGTAGACCAGCACGGCAAACATGCCCACAAAACCGCCGATGGTGGAGTAGAGCGTGAAAGCGCCTCGCGTGAAGTTCAAATCCTCGCACACCGGCTTGACAAAAATGCCAAGGCAGTTGAAAGATGCCGGTTGCAGCTGCCACCAGCAGCGTGCAGCACAGCACGATGATCCAGCCGTAAAACAGTTTGCCCTTTTGTTTTGCCGGCGTGCCGGGGGTTTTTTCCATAGTTGAATCGTTCCCTTCCTGTTTGAAAATTAGTCACAGCGAAAAGTATACCATGAGAAAACAGAGAAGGACAAGCTTTTCTTTTTTGTCGGGGCGCACGGCCCGTTGTCGGGCCTGAAAACGCCGCGGCCTGCGCGACGATCGATCGATCCACGGCCCGTTGGAGGGGGGGCGAGCGCGCAGCGCGCCAGACGCCGCGGTAAAAGACTGCGCGCAGCGCAGCGTTGCGCAAGAGGGGCAAATGCAAGGGCGGCTCAAAAACAGTCGACATGCGCCCGGACATGCGGCAAAGGCAGCCCTGGCCAAGGGCCGGGGTGAAAAAGCGAATGTGACGCAGGACAGCATCTACACCGACTCGCCGACGCAGCCGGAAAAAGGGCCGAAAAAGCCAAACAGCCCAACTGATTGGCGCACAGGCAAGCCGGCAGTCGGGACGAAGGCAGCCTTCCCCCGCCCCGGCTGCGCAACAGGTGTGGTGCAGGGCGAAGCATACCGGGTTATGAGGCTGGTTTTTTTGAGGCTGGCGCGCCACTGTGAGGGCAAGGCGTCTTGCGCAGCAGGGCGGCCGCCGTCGATGCAAAGAAAAACAGACGCTTTTGCGAAAATGAGATTTCAAAAATGAAGTTTGGTTGAAATTCAGGTTGCGCTTGACGCCCTTTGGCTTCCGCGCGCGGTGTTTGCAGGGCGGGGTCTGGCCGGGAGACGCCGCATGGGGGGAGGCCCGCCCCGCCGCGGGGCTACGCCCCAGTGCGCGCGCGGGGCTACGCCCCAGTGCGCGCTCCTGCACAGGGCCAGCGTTGCGGCAATGAACGGCTGGATGCAGAGGAGAGTGATTTTGTGTAGCGCCAATTGGAGCGCACAGACAAAGGGCCCCGTGGCCTTGTCTGCGGGACGGGCGAAGGGTTCGACGCAAGGCGAGGATCAGACGTAAGACGAGGGGGTCAGGGGCAAGACGCGGGTCAGGTGCAAGACGAAGGGTTCAGGCGCAAGACGGGGGTCAGGCGCAAGACGCGGGTTCAGGCACAGAAATCAAAAGTAAGTCGAAGCCCATGCGGGTTTGTTTTGGCCGTTGACACAAAAAGACCCCGGCGCAGTCTGTGCGCCGGGGTCTTTTTCAGCGACGGGACAAGGGCCGCGTCACTGGAATTGATAGCCTTTCTTCTGCGCCGTTTTGGAGGCGAGGAAGAGGAAGATAAGGGCCAGACATGCAAGGCCTGCGTAAAAGGACCAGACCGGGAGGTAGGAACCAAAGTGGTCGTACAGCATGCCGGTGAGGGTGGCGGCTACGCCACCGCCCAGGCTGCCCAGCGTGCAGATGAGCGAATAGATGGATGCGAATTCCCTGGTGCCGAAGTTCTGGCCGATGAGGTAGGAATAGGGCACGGTCAGCGTGGAGTATCCAAAGCCAAAACACAGCGAGAAGACATAGGGCATAAAGGCCGCGGCGCCCGCAAAGCGGATGGCCAGGGTCGAGGCGATCATACAGCAGCCGGTCAAAATGGCCGAGCGCACAGACCCCAGTTTGTCAAACACGGCGCCCAGCAGGATCTTGGCGAAGATCATGATGGTCATGACCATGCTCATGGCGGTGGAAGCGGTCAGAGGAGAATAGCCGATGTCGGTGAAGTAGGCGATGGCGTGGGTCGACATGCCCATTCCGGCGGTGGAGAGGCAGAAAATGCCGATGGACTGGAAATAAAACGTGTTTGTCTTGATGGCCTGGGCCCTGGTTAGACCGGTCTGCTCGAGCACGGGGATCTTGCTCTCGTCCTCCTCCCCTTCCGGCTTGACGCCATAGGGCAAAAGCCCCTTGTCGGCGGGTTCCAGCCGGATGAGCAGCACGGCGGGCAGCAGGATGAGCAGACCGACGAGGCTCATCGTGCGATAGCCCATGCGCCAGCCGTAGTCGGCCACGATGGTGGAGAGAACCGGCGTCATGATGGCGGCCGAGACGCCCGATCCCGCAAAGGCAAGGCCGGTGGCGAAGCCGCGTTTGTCGACAAACCAGTTGTTGACGAGCGTTGTCACCGAGATGCCGGCCAGCGTGGTGGCCACACAGCCGTAGACTGCGGCGAGCACATAGAAGTGCCAAAGCTTGCTGGACAGCGAGTAGCCGAAGAAGACAAGACAGCCGGTCAGACCGCCCAGCGTGATGTAAAATCGGATTCTCTTGGGGTTTTTGCGGTAGAGCTCGCCGAAGACCAGCATGGCCAGCATGCTCAGGACGCTTGTGATCGTGGTGTAAAGCGTGAAGGGACCCCGGTCAAAGCCCAGCTCGTCGCACACCGGCTTGACAAAGATGCCGATGCAGTTGACGAAAATGCCCGTTCCGACGGCCATGAGCAACGTGCAGCACAGCACGATGATCCAGCCGTAGAAAAACTTTTTGGGCTTTTGTGAAGTTGTGGTTT
>CABRXB010000147.1 GCA_902474785.1 uncultured Eubacteriales bacterium
CCAGCCGGTGCAGACCTATGTGCTCGAGCACGACGAGGGCGTTGTGCTCGACGCCATCCGCAAGGAGCTGCGCCGCGGCGGGCAGGTGTTTTACCTGCACAACCGTGTGGACACCATCGACCGCACCGCGGCGGCGCTGCAAACGCAGCTCCCCGGCGCGCGCATCCGCACGGCACACGGCAAGATGGGGGAGGATCAGCTCAGCGAGATCTGGGAGAGCATGGTGGCGGGCGAGGTCGACGTGCTGGTTTGCACCACCATCATTGAGACGGGGGTGGACGTGCCCAGCGCCAACACGCTCATCGTGGAGGACGCCGACCGCCTAGGCCTGTCGCAGCTCTACCAGATTCGCGGCAGAGTGGGGCGTTCGAGCCGAAGGGCCTATGCCTTTTTCACCTACCGCCGCAACAAAGTGCTAAGCGAGGATGCGGCCAAGCGCCTGTCGACCATCCGCGAGTTCACACAGTTTGGCTCGGGTTTTAAAATCGCCATGCGCGATCTGGAGATCCGCGGGGCCGGCAATGTGCTGGGCGCCGAACAGCACGGGCACATGGAGGCCGTTGGCTACGACCTCTACCTCAAGTTGCTTGAAGAGGCGGTGCTCGAGGAGAAGGGCGTGGTGAGCGGCAAGGTGAGCTGCACCGTCGACTTTGTGATCGACGCCAACATCCCCACAAAATATATTGAGAGCAGCGAGCTGCGCATCGACGTCTACAAGAAGATTGCGGCGGTGGAGAGCGAGGAAGACCTCTCCGATCTCTTTGACGAGCTGTGCGACCGCTTTGGCGACCCGCCCGCGCCGCTTGTCAACCTGTGCCGCACCTCGCTGCTGCGCAACCGCGCCGGCGCGCTTGGCATCGAGGACATCACCGAGCGCAGCGGAAATCTGGTGATCGACGCGCGCCGCCTGCCCATGGAGGCCGTGATGGGGCTGGCCAGCGCCCACAGGGGGCGCATCCTCTTTTCGACGGGCAACAAGCCCTACCTCACCGTGCGTCCCGCAAAGGGTGAAAACGGGCTTGAGGCGGCGCAGTGGGCCGTCGCGCGCATTGAGGAGGCTGTGAGGCAGCTTGCGCCGTCTTCTGGGGACGATGCGCAGCAGAGCGCCTTTCTCGATCAGGAGAAGAGGACGGACGCGCAGCAGTAGGGACGCCGGCTTCTTGAGAAAAAGCCTGAATCTGGATCAACGCAAAAAGAGCGCGGCCTTGGCCGCGCTCTTTGTCTTTGAAAAGATGGCTGAACGTTCCGACATCCTGCGCAACGGGGTGCGAAGGAAAAGGGGCCGGGACTGCCCCCGGCCAAGCGCATCGGAGAACCGAAATTCGGGCATGGATGACGGCCGGATTCAATAGCAATTCCTGCACGGCGGCGTAAAGGGCGCTTTTGAGACCTTGAGACGGCCTTGCGCGCCTCAAGACTCTTTTCCCGGCGCGCCGCAAAGCGAATGAAAAGCCCCGGCCGCATCGGTCGGGGCTTTTCGTGCAGATCTATTGCAGACTGGTCCAAGCCACCAGCAAATTGACCATCAGCCCATAGCTGTCGACCCCGGCCGTCTGTCCGTTGGACTTGAGAAAGGTGTCGTTGATGTCGCTTTGCAGGTCGTTGATCCAGCCCTCGTATTGGGAGACATGCTCGGAATAGGCGACAAGGTCGCTGCGCACACCCTCGTCGAGCGCGCGGTAAAAGGTGCGGTAGCCCTCGGGGTCGGCCTGATGATAGGCCGAGCAGGTGTAGAGCAGCCCCATGAAGTAGCCCGAATATTGAATCGCGGCGTCGTCGCAGGAGAGGCAGGCCAGAAACCCCGAGAAGTTGGCCTCCTCCTCGCGCGCGATGAGCAGCGAGTGCGACATTTCGTGCGCAATGGTGAAGGGCAGCGCAGGGGCAGTAGAGTCGGTGTTGATGAGGGCCTCGCAGGTGAAGGGCGAATAGACGCCGCCAACCCCCATATGGCTCATGGCGGTCGACAGCATGGCGGCTTTTGGCCTTGCCGCATAGCCCCGGTAGACGGGGTGGGTTTCGCTCAAGGCGCGATAGGCGGCGCGAAATTGGCGGCCATAGCGGGAGACGGTGCGCTCCTCGTAGTCGGCCGCCCCCCGCAGGTCGGCAGCGCGATCTGCCAGCAGCCTGGCGGTTTCGGCAATGGTGTCTGCGTTTACAGGGGTGTCCGGATAGTCGAGCTGCTGCTTGAGCGTCAGCCCGTGGTAGCCAAATCCCAGAGTCAACTGGAACAGGGCCAGCATGACAAAGAGCACCGTCATCGCGGTGGAGACCAGCTCCCAAAATCCGCCCTCTTCCTCGTCCAGACTTTGGGAGGGCGGCCTTTTGCGGTTGATTTTGTCCCACAAAAAGAGCCCAAGAGCGGCCAGCGGCAGACCCAGCAGCAACAGCTCGAGCAGCGCAAAGGGGAAGATGCCGCTGATCCACTTGATGGGGGTGGACAAAATGCGGGAGATGGGCAGCAGAAAGCGGCTGACGACCTGTGCCGGCAGCAGCCTGGCGCCCAGCGCGCAAATGCCCCAAAGCGCCAGCGCGCACAGCGGACGAAGCAGCAACGGCGACAGCCCGAGATTACGCCTGCCCCGGTAACGCCCCTTGAGCGGGGCGGGGCGCAAAGTCACAGCGACGCCCCGGCCGAGTGGCGGGAGCGCAGTTCTTCCAAAAAGGCGGTTTGCTGCTCTTGCGACGAAAAGGCGCGCAGCGGCACGATCAGGCTGGTGCTGTCTTTGAGGGGCAGCACCAGATAGTCTTTTTTGAGCCGGATTTCAGTGATGTTGGCATAGGGGTAGAGCTTGTCGAACCCGTCAGACCAGATGCGCACGCCCTTGGAGTTGAGGCAGACGGTTCGCGGGGAGAGCGCCGTTTTTCCGGCGGGGGAGTTGATAAACTTTTTGGAGCGGCGGCGCAGAAAAAAGGCCATGGTTTTGGGCAGAAACAACAGGTAGATCACACAGGCCGCAACGCCGCACAGCAGGCAGCCGACCGAAAAGGTGAAATCGTCAAAGGAATAGTAGAGCAGCGCGCCGAAGAGAAAGGCGCACAGGCCGTTTGACGCCATGGTGTTGCGGCGGATGGCTTTGTTGGTTCGAAAGGCCTCGAGTCCCGATTCGACGAGGTCTTGCAGCGATGGGTCATAGCGAACTTCCAAGGCAGGTTCCTCCTTGCATATGGTGGGGCAGTGCACAGCACATCATATCATCCTCTTTTCCGTGAAGTCAAGATGTGGGAAAGGGCGGCGTTTGAAAAAGGTCTTGCATGAGAGACAACGCCCAGGTTTTGTGCAGGGGGCATTCTCCCAGTTGCGCATTGCGTGTTGCCAGACGCGCCCTGTTTGTGTTACACTGTGCAGAGAAATTGATACAGACGACGAAACGAAAGGGAAAAACATGAAAAAGGGACTTTGTTTGGCTGCCGTTTTGCTGGCGCTGGCTCTGTTTGGATGTGCGCCGAAAGAAGCGCAGATGGTCTTGGAAAAAGCGCAGCTCGATGAGCGGGAGGAAAAGATCGCAGAGCTGCTCGGGGCAGACGCCGATCAACTGCTCTATGATTTCACATTGGACGACAGTGTGAAGAGCCTGCAGGTCAACACCTATCAGCTGGTTGACGGCGCATGGGAGATGGTGTCGGGCGGCGCGCAGGCTTTTTCTGATCCAAAGGGGCGTCTGGCGCTCGGCTTTGTCAATCTCGCGCAGGGACTTCGCGTGGCCCTGCAAAGTGAAGCTGGCACCGATGCAAGCAAATATGAGACAAATCAGCAGGAGGATTATTCGGGGATGGCGCGCGCCACCTCTTCTCGCAGCGAGCGCACAGAGATCGCCTATGGACAGGAGATCCCGCTGGTTTTACAGGTGCTGACCACGCAAAATGCCGTTTCAACCTACGAGACCGACATGTTTTTTGAGCCGCAGCGGTATGAGGCCGCCGGCTATGAGCATGTGTATGCCGTCACCATCACCTTTTTTCAAGAGGAGGTCAAAGAGGTAAAAAGCAGTCACGCGCAGCCATGAGCCGTTTTAAAAAGGGCCGCC
>CABRXB010000148.1 GCA_902474785.1 uncultured Eubacteriales bacterium
CCTTGACCTGGCCCACTTTACGCTCATCGGAGCCACCACGCGCTATGGTCAGCTCTCAGGCCCCCTGCGCGACCGCCTCTCGGTTCCGCTCAAGCTGGAGCTCTACTCTGTGGAGGATCTCTCGCGTATTGTCACGCGCTCGGCCGGAGTGCTGGGCGTGCCCATTGAGCCGGACGGGGCGCTTGAAATCGCCTCGCGCTCGCGCGGCACGCCGCGCGTGGCAAACAGGCTTCTCAAGCGCGTGCGCGATTTTGCACAGGTGGAGAGCGACGGCGTTGTGACCGAGCGCGTGGCGCGCTTTGCGCTCTCCCGGCTGGAGGTGGACGAACTGGGGCTGGACAATCTCGACAAGCGGCTCCTTTTGGCCATCATTCAATTTTACGGGGGAGGGCCTGTGGGCATTGAGACGTTGGCGGCGACCGTGGGCGAGGAGGCTGTGACCATTGAGGAGGTCTGCGAGCCCTACCTGTTGCAAATTGGCTTTTTGAACCGCACGCCCAGAGGCCGATGTGTGACAAAACTGGCCTATGAACACCTGGGCCTTGCCTACCCGGGCGCGCCCTCGGATCAGCTCGCCCTTGAAAATGAATCCTGAGATGGGCAACCATCCGTGTGCAAGTTCTCCTTGATTTGGGAAAGGAATGGTTTATAATATGGCAAAACTGTTTGGGACAGACGGCGTGCGCGACATCGCCGGGACAAAACTGACCTGCGAATTCGCGATGCGCCTTGGCCGTGCCGCCGCCGTTGCGCTGACGCAGCCCAGAGAGAGTGGGCGCAGCAAAATGGTGATCGGCAAGGACACGCGCGCCTCTTCCGATATGCTGGAACAGGCCGTGGCCGCAGGGCTCACCGCCATGGGGGTGGATGTGGTGCTGCTCGGCGTGATTCCCACGCCTGCCGTGGCCTATCTGTGTCACAAGTACGAAGCGGATGCGGGCATTGTCATCTCGGCGTCGCACAATCCCTTTGAGCACAACGGCATCAAAATTTTCGGCAAAGGCGGACGCAAGCTGTCCGACGAGCAGCAAGAGCACATTGAGCAGTGGCTCGAGAGCGATGCGCTGCCTGCCGGAAAATCTGGCGACGACATCGGCCGGGTCTATTATCTCTCGAGTGCGGCGCAGGATTATGTGGAGCATCTCGCGAGCGCGACCGACGGCTACTTCACCGATTTCAAGGTGGTGATTGACGCGGCCAACGGCGCGGCCTCGACAACGGCGCGTCTTCTGGCAAAACGTCTAGCCATCCCAGCCATTGTCATCCACGATGAACCAAACGGCGTCAACATCAATGACAACTGCGGCTCAACGGCACCGCAGACGCTCTCGCAGGCGGTTCTTGCAAACCGCGCCCGCCTTGGCGTCGCGTTTGACGGCGATGCGGATCGCTTGATTGCAGTGGACGAGCGCGGCGAACTGGTTGACGGCGACAAGCTGATGGCCATTTTTACGACTTACCTAAAAGAGCAGAACCGCTTGCCCGCAGACAAGGTGGCCGTGACCGTCATGAGCAACCTGGGGCTGATTCAGTATCTGAAGAGCATCGGGGTGGATTGTGTGCAGACCGCCGTGGGAGACCGCAATGTGCTCGAGGCCATGGAACGCGAAGATCTGGCGCTGGGCGGCGAACAGTCGGGCCATCTCATTTTGCGGGAATTTGCCGCGACGGGCGACGGACAGCTTGCCATGGTGTTTTTGCTGCACATCCTGCGCGAAAAGCGCGTGTTTCTCTCGCGCCTGGCGGCGTGCATGTCCAGGTTTCCACAGGTTGTCATCAATGTCAGAGTGGGGGAGGCCACCAAGAGCAGCTTTGCCCAAAACGAGGCGTTTTTGGCCTGCAAACAGCAAATTGAAGAGGCGCTTGCCGACCAGGGCCGCGTGCTCATCCGGCCCTCCGGAACCGAACCCGTTTTGCGCGTCATGGTTGAGGGCGCCTGTATGGATACGGTCAACCGCTATGCCGTGGAGCTCGCTGAGGTGTTGCAAAACATCGACGAGAGCATATAGGCGTCTCCCTTGACAAGGCTGCCTAATAATTGAAATGATTTTGAAGAAAATGCTTGACCCGTATGGAGAAGTGTGGTATTATGATTACACCTCTGTTCGGGTCTTTTTTTTATGGGCATTTTGCCCCTTGTCGCCCGAAATGGGAGGGAGAGAGCTGCGCGTACGTTTGACGCGTAACGCGTGACACAAGTTTTCGTTTATCAGGAGGTGCCAAATGCGAGTAAAAATCACCCTGGCTTGCACAGAATGCAAGCAGCGCAACTACGATTCGATGAAAAACAAGAAAAACACGCCCGACAGAATCGAACTCAACAAGTATTGCCCGTTTTGTAAGAAACACACCCTCCATAAGGAGACGAAGTAATCCAAGAGGAAGTTCTTGGATTGCGTCAGTTTAAGGAGGTAACAAAATGGCTGAACCCAATCAAAAACCGGCGGAGAAAAATCCCGGCATTTTTGCCCGTATCAGAAAGTATTTTCGAGACACCAAGAGCGAGGTCAAAAAGGTTGTCTGGCCGACGAGACAGCAAATTGTCAACAACACGGGGGTTGTCATCGCCTGTATCATCGTGGTGGGAGCCTTTATCGGCGTACTCGACGCGGTGTTCACCTTTGGGCTGCAAACCCTGCTCAAATTGCTGTAACCGTCTGTAAGATGCTTTATTTTCGTTAAAGAGGAGAGAAGGCATGGCTGAACCCGCAAGATGGTATGTCGTCCACACGTACTCAGGATATGAGAACAAGGTGATGACAAATCTGGAAAAAACAGTGGAAAACCGCAAGCTGCACGACTTGATTCAAGACGTTCGTGTCCCCATGGAGACTGTAACCGAAGTCAAGGACAACGAGGTGAAAGAGATCAAACGCAAGCTCTTTCCCGGGTATGTTCTGGTCAAAATGGTGATGACCGACGTGAGCTGGTATGTGGTTCGCAACATCCGCGGCGTCACGGGTTTTGTCGGCCCATCCTCAAAGCCTGTCCCCCTGACCGATGAGGAGGTCGCCGCGCTCGACGTGGAGACCAAGGAGGTCGTCGTCAACTTTGAAGTGGGCGATGTGGTGAAGATTGTCGATGGTGCCCTCAGCGGCTTCCTCGGACAGATCGAATCCATCGAGCCCGAGCAGAAGAAAGTCCAGGTGGTGGTCTCGATGTTTGGCAGAGAGACGCCCGTGGAACTCGAGCTCTGGCAGGTGCAGGCACAGTAGGTGCGACAGCGCAGCGCTAATTTATTTTGTTAGAAGGTCCGGGCCGCGGGGCGGCCCTTCGTGGGAGGGGTGAAAACTCCGCCATCCACCACATTTTTAATCAGGAGGTGTTAATATGGCTCAGAAAGTCGTGGGTTATATTAAATTACAAATTCCGGGAGGAAAGGCAACTCCCGCACCGCCCGTTGGCCCGGCTCTTGGTCAGCACGGCGTCAACATCATGGCGTTTACCAAAGAGTTCAACGAGAGAACCAAAAACGATGTGGGATATGTGATCCCTGTCGTCATCACTGTGTATGCCGACCGCTCCTTCTCCTTTATCACCAAAACTCCGCCGGCCGCTGTTCTCATCAAGAAGGCCGCCGGGATTGAAACGGCTTCCGGTACGCCCAACAAGGTCAAGGTTGCCTCTCTGACAAAAGAGCAGGTGCAAAAGATCGCCGAGACCAAAATGCCGGATCTCAACGCGGGAAGTCTTGAGGCGGCCATGAGCATGATCGCCGGCACTGCCCGCAGCATGGGAATCACCGTGGAAGAGTAAGCTCGAAGGATCACCCTTGAGCATCACTACCGTGGGAGGACGAAAAACGTCCGATCAACCACATACAGGAGGAAGATATCGTGAAAAGAGGCAAGAACTATCAAGACAGTGCCAAGCTTTACGACAAGCTGAAGCTCTATGATCCAAACGAGGCGCTTAAACTCTCTATCGACACCGCCAAGGCCAAATTTGACGAGACGGTGGAGGTTCATATTAAACTGGGTGTCGACTCCCGCCACGCTGACCAGCAGGTCAGAGGC
>CABRXB010000149.1 GCA_902474785.1 uncultured Eubacteriales bacterium
GCCGGCAACCGATGCAAGCCGAAGCCTTGGTGTGGGTCTTTGCCATCTTTGCATAGCGGTCGATTGCGTTTGCCTGCCATTTGTCGCGCTTGTGCTCATTGAACAGGGAAAAATAGCGCGGAATCGGGATCTGCATGGGGCACCCGTCGACACAGTAGGCGCACGCGGTGCACGGCACGGCCACCGCAGCTTTGACAATCTCTCTGACCTGCCGTAAAATGGCGAGCTCTTTTTCGGAAAGCGGTTCAAACGCCTGCATATACGACGTGTTGTCCTCCACCTGCTGCACGGTCGACATCCCCGAGAGCACCATGGCGACGCCCGGCTGACTGGCCGCAAAGCGCACCGCCCACGAAGCCGGGCTGCTGTCGGGCGCATGGGCGCGCAACAACGCCTCGGCTTCGGCCGGCAGTTTTGCCAGCGTGCCGCCCTTCACCGGTTCCATCACGATGACCGGCTTATTGTGCTTACAGCACACCTCATAGCAGGCCTGCGACTGAATCACAGGGTGATCCCAATCCAGATAATTGAGCTGGATTTGCACCACATCCACCTCGGGATGCCGCGTCAAAATGTCGTCGAGCACGGCGGCGGTGTCGTGAAAGGAAAACCCTGTGAATCTGGCCTTGCCCTCTTTTTTGAGCCTTTGAAGCATCTCAAAGCAGCCGAGCTGCTCGGCAATCTTCACATAGTGGGCGTCGAGACTGTGCAGCAAATAGAAGTCAAAATAGTCCACGCCGCACTTTTGAAGCTGCTCGTTGAAAAAGGCTTGCGGATCGTCGCCGGGCTTCAATTCCAGGCAGGGCAGCTTGGTGGTCAGCAAAAAGGCGTCGCGCGGGTGTCTTTCGACCAGGGCCTCTTTGACAAACAGCTCGCTCTTGTAATTTAAGTAGGAATAGGCCGTGTCAAAATAGCAAAATCCCTTTTCCAAAAACAAATCCACCATGCGGCTCATCTCGGCAACATCGACATCTGAGATGTCGTCGGGATCGTTGTGCGGCAGACGCAAACAGCCAAACCCCAGCTTTTTGTCGAACATGGCGTTGCATTCCATGTTGTTTCCCTCCTCTTACATCAGGAGCGGCGCCGCTCATTTTACAGGCCCGGCTCCTTTTTCCATGACGCCATTATATCGCACAACCTCCCCCTTTTCAATTCATGGAGTGGGCTCCAACCCCCTCATTTTTTAAATTTTTTCTTGCACCTGCAAGCACAATATGGTAGGATGATGCCAACATAGAGGAAAGAGGGAAATTTTTATGGAGTACAGAACGCTGCGCGGTTCTGAAGAGAAGATCTCTTTGCTGGGATTTGGCTGCATGCGCCTGCCGCGTCTGCACCCGGACAAGCCCGACGTGGACGCCGCGCTAGGCCAGTCCATGGTCGACTATGCCTATGCGCATGGCGTCAACTATTTTGACACCGCCTACCCCTATCATGACGGGTTGAGCGAGCCCTTTATCGGCGCCGCCCTTCGCAAATATCCAAGAGAAAGCTACAATCTCGTCACCAAACTGCCCACCTATCTGCTCAAAGAAGAGAGCGATGTGCGTCGCTATTTTGATGAGCAGCTCCAAAAGTGCGGCGTGGACTATTTTGACTACTATCTGGTCCATGCCCTCAACGCCTCCCGACTGGAACTCATCGAAACGCTGCACGTCTTCGAGCAGCTGTGCGAGCTCAAGGCGGAGGGGAAAATCCGTCACATCGGTTTTTCCTTTCACGACAAGCCCGACGTGCTCGAGCGAGTGCTCGCGGCGCACGACTGGGAGTTTGCACAAATTCAGCTCAACTACTTAGACTGGGAGCTGCAGGACGCCAGACGTCAATACGAGCTCATCGAGCAAAAAGGCATCCAGTGCATCATCATGGAGCCGGTGCGCGGCGGCATGCTGGCCACGCTGACGCCGGAGGCTGTCGACTGTTTCAAGCGGGCTGATCCGGATGCGAGCACGGCGAGCTGGGCCATCCGCTACGCCGCCTCGCTGCCCAATGTGCTCACGGTGCTCAGCGGCATGAGCAATCTGGAGCATGTGACAGACAACATCGCCACCATGGAGCCCTTTGCCCCTCTGACTGCCGCCGACCGGCGCGTGATCGACGAGGCGCTGACCACCTATCAAAAGGCCGTCACCATCCCCTGCACCGGCTGCCGCTACTGCATGGATTGTCCCTCCGGGGTCGACATCCCCGGGGTGTTTGCCGCCTACAACCGCTATGCCACCAGCAAAAGCCGCGCCATGTTTGAAGAGCTTTACCATGCGCTGACGCAGGATGAGCGCGCAGAACACTGCATCGCCTGCGGCGCCTGCGTTCCCCAGTGTCCGCAGCACATCGATATTCCCGCGCAGATGCGCGCCATCTGTCAACTTGCCGCCCAAGGAGCGTGACGCTTTTGGGACATCAGGGCATTTGTTTTTGAAACGCAGAAATCAAAGACGAACCATTGGTTTCAATCCAACCAAAAAAACCGCTCAAACCTCTTCGGAGTCGCTTTGAGCGGCTTTTTTCTTTTGTAAAGCAACGTCATGACGCCTCCGAGTGGAGCTGCCGTCGCCCGGCAGGGATTACGGGACGTCAGGAGCCTATACTTGGCCCGGCAAAAAGACGCTGGGCAGCCCAACGCTTACGCCAGGTTTGGGATTTGGGCAGGCTGTGCGCCCCATGCAGCCGGCATGAAAATAGGCGCTTTTGACGAAACGCCGCATTGCCTGCAACAATGGCTGGCAAGAAAGCCACAAAGGGAACTTGTCGAGAGGCGTTGCCCACCGGTTCGCTGGGCAACTGCGGCATTTTGAAAAAAGCGCAGCAGCCTTGAGGCTTCTTGGCGTTGCGCCCTTGCAACTTCGCAAACAGAAATTCTCACGCCTTACCTTGCATCAAAAGGTTTTGTCTGCTATAATAAATACAAAATAAAATTTTTGTGTTTATTTTGGGAAAGGAGAGGAGTAACGGTGCCCAAAGTCGCTTATTCCGAGACGCAGCGCGAACAGATCCGGGAGGCGCTCATTGATACGGGTCTGGCGCTCTTTGCCCGGCAGGGGATTCAACATACAACCGTCGAACAGATCTATCTGCAAGTCGGTATATCGCGCACCTTTTTCTACTCCTTTTTTCCAGCCAAGGAGGACTTGGTGGTACAGGCGTTTTACCGGCAGCAACCACAAATGCTGGCGTATGCCCAAAAGCTGATGGACGATCCCCAGCGCAGCTGGCGGGAAGGCGTCGGGGAATTTCTTCACAACATCTGCTACGGCGGACAAAACCGCTTTGCCATTATGAGCGTGGAGGAGCAGCATGCGCTCTCCAAATGCCTGTCGGGAGAAAAGCGCCAGGTGTTCCAGGAACGGCGGCTGGCCTTCTTCACAAAGCTTTTGTCTGTCTTCGGCGTTTGCGCCGAGGAGCAGATGGTAAAGCTGCTCGGCAATCTGGTGTTTTCCGCTGCCATCGTGCACAAAGCGATCCCGCACACATTGCCATTTCTCTTTCCCGACGCCGCCGATGACATGACGGCCTTTCAAATCGACGCCATTCTCAATTGGATGCAAACGCTGCGACAAAACTGACATTGATACAATCAAGGAGGAAATCATATGGGACTGCTGAGCAAATTGTTCAAAGGGCCAGAGGTCGACCAGACCAAAAGCGACGCCAACCGTCAAAAGATGCGCGCGCTCTTCAACCAGGTGGTGGAAAACGGCGATCGGTATCACCTGGTGGCCGGCTACACCGAAGACGTGAGCCGCTTCAACTACGGACTGGTACACGGAAGCAAGTCGAAGATCGGCAGCTTGATCGTGGGCTGGGACGAGGCGTCGGAGACCATCGTGGCGGTGCCCACCGTTGCGGATTTGTCGGGCTGCGCAGATCCCATCTATTACCAGCGTTCAAAGATCCACAAAGCCTACCGCAACAAATATCCCACCGATGCCTTTATCATCTACCCCGATCGCAAGAGCTACATCGGCATCCATCTGTTTGACTGGCTGGAGGACGAGA
>CABRXB010000150.1 GCA_902474785.1 uncultured Eubacteriales bacterium
TCAGTCCGGAACGGCGACGCCATCGGCAAGCTGGTGGAGGGCTATACATGGTACTTCTGCTGCGAGGCGGACAAGCGTCTTGCCGACAGCCTCACCGCCGGAAAAACCTATACCTTACACTTTTCCTATGCCCCTGAACAGGACGTGCTCGCTGTGCTTGAGAGCATCGTGGTCTCGGGGGAGGACGGCTATGTGTTGACCTTCTCCTCCACGCGCGTCACAGACGAACTGCTGCTGCTTCGCAGCCACACAGCCAGCATCGTGCGCACCAAACACGAGGGCCTGCGCGTGCGCAATGAGGCGCGTCGCGTCATCGACGGGCAGGTGGGCGTGTTCGTGCGCTCCGGCCTGACCATGGAGTTTCGCCCCATCGAGGTCGTCTACGCCGACGAGATGTACTCCATCGTCAAATGGGAGTCGGGGAAAAGCGGCGTTCTCAAGCTCTATGACGAGGTAGTGGTAACGGGCAAAGACCTTTACGACGGCAAAATCATCTCGTAACCATTGCGGCGCTCCAACTTGGATTTGCCGCCGGCATTTCGCACAAGGTTTTTCCATGACCTTTGGGAACTTATAAAACAAATAGCGCATTTTTGAGTCGGCAGCATTCCAACCGCTGGCCATCAGAGATAAGACGCGACTTCACTCCAGAACCTGGCGTGAACATAGGGCTGCGCTGGAGGCCCCTTTTGCGCTCCTTTGGGTTTACAATCCACCTTGACCGTGACTGCTGTCATGGAACCCGCGCCCCATTGCCTTTGCCCTCACCGCCAGCCAACGCATCATCCCCATGGGGCGCTGAGAGCCGCCTGCCGCACGACTTTGTACACAATTAGAGCATTTGTGAACCGCTTGAGCGTCTTTATGCCTCATCGATCCCGATGCCGTCTTTTGATCAAAGCAATTTGTCACCTTTGGGATGAAAAATCCTGTCACACACAACAAAAAGGGGGAGTAACCGTTGAGTATTTATGACAACCTGAGCCGCGTCAAAGAGGGCATTGCCGCGGCCTGCGCCGCAGCCGGCCGTCCCGAGCAGGACGTGACGCTGGTGGCCGTCAGCAAGACCTTTGCGCCGGCCGCCATCAACGAGGCCATCGCCGCCGGCGCCACCGACGTGGGCGAAAACTATGTGCAGGAGTTTGTCCAAAAGCGCGAGGAGATCGACGACCGCGCCCGCCTGCATTTCATCGGCCATCTGCAATCCAACAAGGCCAAGCTGGTGGTGGGCAAGGTGTCTCTCATCCAGTCGGTCGACCGCCTGTCGCTGGCACAGGAACTCAACCGCCTTGCCGAGAAGTCCGGCCTGCGTCAGCGCGTGCTGCTTGAAGTCAATGTCGGGGGCGAGGCCAGCAAGTCGGGTGCCCCCTTTGAGGCGGTCGACGAGCTGGCGCATCAAATCGCCCTGCTGCCGGGGCTTGAGCTCATGGGGCTGATGTCCATTCCGCCCCATGGGGAAACGTCCGCCCAGTCTGTCCCGTATTTTGAGAGATTATATCATCTATTCCTTGACATGCAGCATAAAAAAATAGATAATACAAGTATATGCGTTCTTTCCATGGGGATGTCAGGCGACTACCGCGAGGCCATCGCCTGCGGCTCCACCATGGTTCGGGTTGGCACCGCCATCTTTGGCCCGCGCAACTATCAAAAGTAAGATTTCCGTCAACAATGACCGCGCTGTACGAGCGCGGATTTTGGAGGTAACTTTAAGCATGGGACTGATTGACAAATTCAAGGATCTGATCGGCAGCGACGAGGACGATTTTTACGACGACGAGGAAATGGACTTTTTGCCTGCCAAAAAGGAGGAGCCCTCCCCTCTTCCCACAGAGGAAAAAAAGCTGTCTGTGCTGGATAGCAAAAAACAAAACAAAGTGGTCAACATCCACACCACGGCGCAGCTTCAGGTGATTCTGGTCAAGCCCGAACGGTTTGACGACGCCGTTTCCATCGCGGATCACCTGCTCGAAAAGCGCACCGTGGTGCTCAATCTCGAGCAGACCAACAAGGATGTCAGCCGGCGTCTGGTCGACTTCCTGTCGGGCGTGGCCTATGCCGGCGGCGGCCAGATCAAAAAAGTGGCCAATTCCACCTTTATCATCACGCCTTATAACGTCAACATCATGGGAGATCTTCTTGACGAGCTCGAGAGCACCGGCGTCTTTTTCTAAACAGGCGCTCTGCGACGCCCCTTATCCCCTGCACATTTTAAAGAACTTGGAGTGATTCCCATGCTGGTTCGTCTTGTACAGGCCATTCACTGGCTGCTGTCGCTGCTGGAGTGGGGTTTGGTTTTGCGTGCCATTTTGTCGTGGTTCCAAACCATGCCCATGGTGGCGCAGCTCTATCAGATCACCGTGACCTTCACCGAGCCCGTGGTGGCCCCCGTGAGAAAAATGCTGATGCGCTACTATCCGGCGGCGCTTGCCCCTCTCGACTTTTCGCTGCTGGGCGCCATGCTGATTCTCGAGCTCATTCGCATTCTTTTGTAAGCTCATTTTGAAAAACAATAAAGATAGACATCAACAAGGCTCCAAGGAGCTGCCGACTGGAGGGGGACAACAACCATGCTGACACCCAGCGAACTGCGCAACGCACAGTTTTCCAAAGCGAGGCTGGGCGGCTATGTCATGGCCGAGGTGGACAAGCTGCTCGATCAGGTGACGCCCGACTATGAGACGCTCTACAACGAGAATGCCGAGCTTCGCAAGAAGGTGGAGGTTCTCCTCGACCGTCTTGACCACTATCAGGAGCAGGAGGATTCCATCAAAGCCGCCATTCTCAACGCACAGCGCATGTGCGACACCATCGTGGCGCAGGCCAAACAGCAGGCCGCGCTCATCGAGCAGGATGCAAAAATCAAAGCCAGCCGCGTGGCCGAGGAAGCCCAGCGCAGCATTCAGGACAAAAATGACGAGCTTGCGGCCATTCGTCAAGAGGTCACGCAATTTCGCAGCAGCCTGGTGGCGCTCTACCGCAGCCACCTTGAAAAAATCAGGGAAATCCCCACCTTTGTGGAGGAAACGCTGGCGCAAGAGCAGCCAGCCTCTGAGAGCGCGCCTGCCTGTGAGCCCACCTCTGAATCTGTGACCGCGGCAACGCAGCCCGCCCCAGACCATGCACCAACCTCTGAGGGGGCCTTGCAGGAAACGGAGCATAGCGCAACGGCGCCGCTGCCGCAAAGCGAAGAGGCGCAGGATCCTCCCCAGACAGAGCCCGTTTTTGCCGCGCAGCCGGCGGCTTTTGCTGCCACGCAGCCGCCGCTTACCTCTGCGCCGCAAGCCCCCAAAATTGAATCCGACTTTGACAAGACCATGGAGTTCACACCGCCGCGTCCGAGTGACCCGGCGCGCACGGCGGCCGAAGCCGACAAGTCCGCCGCACAGCAGGACAGTCCCGCCGCGCACGAGGGCGACGCCGCCTACGCCGCTTCCATGGTGGTGGAGATTCTCGACGACGACGTTCCCATCCCCTATCTGCAAGACGAGCCCTTGCTTGACGAGGAGGAGATCGACTACAGCGGCATCCACTCGCTCAATTTGGAGGACTCGCTTGAATTTGGCAGCGAGTTTGACATTGCAACCGGGAAGCGTCGATAATTGTCTGCTCCGCGGCCATAGCCTGTGAAATATCGGCGGCAACCGTTTTTTCGGTTGCCGCCATCATGAATAGAGAGGATCAAACAATGGACTACAACACCACCATCAACCTACCGAAAACCGAATTCTCCATGCGGGCGGGCCTGCCCAAAAAGGAACCTCTCATCCTGGAAAAGTGGGAGGAGATGAAGCTCTACGAGGGCATCATGGCGCGCAACGAGGGCAAGCCCTCGTATATCCTGCACGACGGCCCCCCCTATGCCAACGGCGACATCCACACCGGCCACGCGCTCAACAAGTGTCTCAAGGACTTTGTTGTGCGCTACAAAAACCAGAGCGGCTATCGCAGCCCCTATGTGCCGGGCTGGGACACCCACGGCC
>CABRXB010000151.1 GCA_902474785.1 uncultured Eubacteriales bacterium
GCCAAGGGGTACGGGCCTGCAAACCCCTGCTGCGCGCGTTCCCCAGAGATGAAAAAGACAGGGGGCTTTGTCTCAATCCTTCTCAACGGTACAATCTTTTTGCGCCCTGTCTGATCTTCAAAGGGATCGGGCTCCAGCTTGCGTTTCTTTCGCATGAGCTCCTGCATTCGCTTTTATAATGCTTTTGAGAGAGAAGGGTCGATGCGCAAAGACAAGGCCAAATGTTCTCACCTTCGACCTTGTCTTTTTCTGTTTTTCCCACCTGCAGGCGGTTTTTGGATGGGAGCCTGTGCAATCAGAACCCCGCTATTGCATGGGGAAATTTACTGTTATCCGTCGCCTGGATCGAGGGCGGCGTCTGGATCGAGATCGGCAGTCTGTCGTCTCGCCAGCGTCAGTACGGTACTTGTGCCGGCCGGGAGCGCACAACACGAGCTTCCCACCCTCACAGGAAAAGGCCGATGGCAAAACCACGCCTTCGGCCCTATTTTTATCTCTTTTCTTTCATCTTATCTTTCAGGACGCTTTGGCACAGCGCCTCTATTGAATCTCCGCGTCTGGGTCTCTCACATTTGCGGCGCGCTCCATCTGCACCCGGTTGATGTGGCAATAGCCGCCCGAGAATTTGTCGAGATACCGCTGGTGATACTCCTCGGCCGGCGCGTAGTTGTTCAATGGCTTGACCTCGACGGCAATGGGGTCGCGGTGACGCGCTGCCAGCTTTCGAATCGCCTCGCCGATCACGGGAAGATCTCTCTCGTCCGTATAGTAGATCCCGGTGCGGTAGTTGACGCCGTGATCTCCCCCCTGGTGGTTGACTGCCGTGGGGTCGATGGACTCAAAATACATGGACAGCAAAAAGGGCAGCGTGATTTGCGCATCGTCATAGGTCACCTTCACCACCTCTGCGTGGCCGGAGCCGGCACACACCTGCTCATAGGTGGGGTTTTTCGTGGCGCCGTTGGCATAGCCCGCCTGCGTGCGCACAACGCCGTGCAGCAGCGAGAGGTACTTTTCCGTGCCCCAAAAGCAACCCCCCGCCAGATAAATTTCCCGAAGCGACATGTTGCCTTGTCCTCCCTTTCCTGTAAAAGACTTTTGAAAAAGGGCGCTCATTTGAGCGCCCATTTAGTATTGCCTAAAATGTTCTCAATAATTGACGGCTCTGCGCATAAAGTAGCCCTGCGGATGGGCGCAGACGGGGCAGACCGTGGGGGCTTTTTCCCCGATGTGAATGTGGCCGCAGTTGGAACAGATCCAGACCTGCTCCTCCACATCGGCAAACACCGTTCCATTTTCAATGGACTCCACCAGCTTGCGGTATCTCTCCTCATGCTCCTTTTCAATGGCGCCCACAGCCTCGAAGAGCCATGCGATATCGTCAAAGCCCTCCTCCTTGGCGACCTTGGCAAACTCGGCATACATCTCGGTCCACTCGTAGTTCTCGCCGGCGGCGGCATCCTTGAGGTTGGTCATGGTGTCGGGCACAGCGCCGCCGTGCAGCGCCTTGAACCAGAGCTTTGCATGCTCCTTTTCGTTGCCGGCCGTCTCCTCGAAAATGGCGGCGATCTGGTTGTAGCCCTCCTTCTTGGCGGCGGAGGCATAGTAGGTATACTTGTTTCTGGCTTCAGACTCCCCGGCAAATGCGGCGGCGAGGTTGGCAGCGGTCTTGGTTCCCTTGAGCTCTTTTTTCATCATGGTATCCCCTTTCTGAACTGTTCGTCTCAATCGTTAATGAGAATAATTCTTGTTTATAGTAAAACACATACCACCCCGTTTGTCAAGAGCTATTTTGTATTTTTCAGAAAAAGAACCTGCTTTTGTCCCCGTCACCCCCTCCCCCTTTTTCGCATAGGCTGAACCAGACTGGAAAGGGGGTTTTTTGATGGCTGACTATCTGGCGCCTTTGCTTATCATCGCACTGATGGTGGCGCTTTCCTTTTTCTTTTTACACATTCTGACCAAACGACCGACCATCCGCACGGTTGTCCTGCTGCCGGTCGGCGAGGGCATGGCCACCGAGCTCATGCTGCGCGAGAGCTTAACGGCGCTGTCGCACCTGTCCTGCTCTGTGGAGGTCACGGTGGCGCTGCTCGACACCGGCACCGACGAGGATGCCGCGCGCCGCATCCGCCTCATGGAACACGACTATCCCACCCTCTCGTTTGTCTACAGCGACCAACTGGAAACGCTGCTGTGCATGGATCTCTTCACCGCGGAGGCCTCGCTCTTCGGCCGGTGACAAACAGACAAAGCTGTGCTACAATATGGGTGTGTTTTGGTTGACATGCCAGGGGAAAGGCGAGGTAAGCAGCCGGCGCAGCCATGCGCCGCGTTTTTCAAAAGGCCGGTTTGCTCTTTTTCATCAGGCGTCAAAATCCGACGAACGCTCTGATCTGCTTTTTGCCCCCAAGCGGCGCTGTCAACCATTGCGAGAATGACTATGTGGAGGCCCGCCATGCAGCAACAGCCAGTTCCCGCTCTCACATTAGAGGGCGTGGTTTCCAAGATCATATTTTTCAATGACGAAAACGCCTATCTGGTCATGGAGCTCGAGACCGCCGGCGAGAGCGTTGTGGTGGTGGGCTATGCCGCCAATCTCGCCGCCGGTGAGAGCGTGCGCGTGACGGGCGACTACATCACCCACCCCACTTACGGCCGCCAGTTTTCCGCCGCATCCATTGAATCAATTGCGCCCACCGACGAGGCCGGCATCCTGGCCTATCTCGAAAGCGGCGCCATCAAGGGCATCGGCAAGACGCTGGCGGCGCGCATCGTCGACCACTTTGGGGAGCAGGCCCTCTTTATTTTGGACAAGGACCCCTCCCGTCTGACCGAAGTCAAGGGCATCACGCAGGCGCGCGCGCGCCAGCTTGGGCAGCGCTATCGGCAGCTTCAGGGCGTGCGCCAGGTGCTTGCCGAGTTGCAGGCCTTTCACCTGCCGCCCTATGTGGCGGTCAAGCTCTACAAGCGTTACGGCGTGATGGCGGCCGACGCGCTGCGCAGCGACCCCTATCTGCTCTGCGGCGACGACTACGGCATGGATTTCGCCCTGGTCGACAACGCCGCCGCCGAGCTTTTCAACATCGCAGAAAATTCCCCCGTGCGCGTGCGCGCCGGCGTGCTGCATGTGCTGCAGCACAACCTGGGCAACGGACACACCTTTTTGCCGCTCGACGCGCTCACCGGCACCACGTCGGGATTTCTCGATGTGGACGACGACCTGGTGGGACGCTGCATCGAGCAGCTTGAGCGCGACGAGGAGATCGTCATCGCGCCGGTGGCCAATCTGGAGGCCGTCTTTCTGCGGCGCTACTATGCGGCCGAGGCCGCCATTGCCGACCGGCTGCTCGCCATGTCGGTGCGCCGCCCCTGCGGGCGCGACGTGGCAAAGCTGGTCGACGAGGTGGCTGGGTCTCTGGGCATTGAATACGCCGCCATGCAGCGCCGCGCCATCGCCGCCTGCGCTGAAAACGGGGTCTTTATCCTCACGGGCGGCCCAGGCACCGGCAAGACCACGACGCTGCACGGCATTTTGGTCATGCTCGAGCGGCTGCATCTGACCACGCTGCTGGCCGCACCCACGGGGCGCGCAGCCAAACGCATGTCGGAGCTTTCGGGGTCAAAGGCCACCACCATCCACCGCATGCTCGGCATGTCGCTGCGCGGCGGAACGCCGGTGGCCCGCTTCAACGAGAAAAACCCGCTCGAGGCCGACGTTGTCATTGTCGACGAGGTCTCCATGCTCGAAGTCACGCTGTTTGACGCGCTGCTGCGCGCCATGAAGCCCTCTGCCCGCCTCATTTTGGTGGGCGACGCCAACCAGCTCCCGCCGGTCGGCGCGGGCAACATCCTGCGCGACCTTCTGGGCAGCGAGCTCTTCACCAGTGTGGAGCTCACCGAGATCTTCCGCCAGTCGCGCGACAGCCTCATCGTGGTCAACGC
>CABRXB010000152.1 GCA_902474785.1 uncultured Eubacteriales bacterium
GTCACCTCGGGGTTGCCATAGACCACGCCCACCTTTTCGCGCAGCTGGTTGATGAAGATGGCCGCACAGTTCGCCTTGGCCATGGCGCCGGCCAGTTTGCGCATGGCCTGCGACATCAGTCTCGCCTGAAGGCCCACATGGGTGTCGCCCATCTCGCCTTCGATCTCGGCCCTTGTGACAAGGGCGGCCACCGAGTCGACCACCACAATGTCAACCGCGCCGCTGCGCACCAGCGTCTCGGCGATTTCAAGCGCCTGCTCGCCGCTGTCGGGCTGCGCCACCAAAAGCGACGCCACATCCACGCCGAGCTGCGCGGCATACACGGGGTCGAGCGCATGCTCCACGTCGATAAACGCGGCCTCTCCGCCCGCCTTTTGCGCCTGCGCCACACAGTGCAGCGCAAGCGTCGTCTTGCCGGAGGACTCGGGGCCGTAGATCTCAATCACGCGGCCGCGCGGAATGCCCCCGATGCCGAGCGCGGCATCGAGCGCCAGCGACCCTGTGGGGATGGCCTCCACATTCATGGCCGTGTTCTCCCCGAGCTTCATCACAGCGCCTTTTCCAAACTGTTTTTCAATCTGCGCCAGCGCGTTTTTCAGCGCCTCCTTGCGATCAGACATAGTTGTGCCTCCTGAGAAGGCGCGTTGTTTCACGGGGAAAGCGCGCCGTATTTTAAACGTTTGTTCTTTTTTAATTGTACCACAATAAGGGCCGGGAAGCAAGCGTTTTTCATCCGCTTTCCGTCCGATTTACGCCCCGCTCTGCGTCGGTTCCGGCGGCTTTTCCCCCATCGTCATGCGGTCGCGCCCCTCGTAGTCGCACAGGGTGCGCACCTGCACAAGCCCGGCCTTTTCAAAGAGCGTCGCCACAGCCTGTCCCTGGCCGACGCCGTGTTCCACCAAGAGCAGCCCGCCCGGGCAAAGCGCCCCGATCCAATGCTCTGCCAGCGCGCGGTAAAAATCCAGCCCATCCTGGCCGCCATACAGCGCCATGGCGGGTTCCAGCCGCACCTCGCGCTGAAGATTTGCCATGTCATCCCTCGTGAGATAGGGCGGGTTTGAGACGATGAGCTCCCACTGCCTTTCAGCAGGCGGCGGTTGCAGCATGTCAAGCGTCAAAAACTCGGCCTCAACGCCAAGCGCAGCCGCATTGCGGCGCGCCAGCGCAACCGCCTCTTCCGAGAGGTCGGCCAGCGTCACAGCGCAGCCGGTCTCCCGCGCCAGGGCAAGACCGATGCAGCCGGTGCCACAGCCGAGATCCAGCGCTCGTGCGCGCGGCTTTTCCCCAAGCCAGCCCACCGCCTGCTCCACCAAAAGCTCGGTCTCGGGCCGCGGGATGAGCGCCGCCCCGCTGCAACAAAAGGGCATTCCATAAAAATCCCACTGCCCGATCAGATACTGAATGGGCACGCCCTGCTCCCTGCGCTTCAGCAGAAAGCCCAAGCGCTCACAGTCCCGCTCGCAAACAGGCACGTCGGCCGGCAGCGCGAGCAGTTTTTCAAGGGGCAGATCCAAAACGGCGCACAGCAGCTCTCTCGCCTCTCTCGCAGGCGCATCGACGCCGATGCGGACAAGTTCTTGCGTCAGCTCCTTGCGCAGCTTTGCAATCACCACTTGTCATCCTCCGGGTTGCCGGTCAAAACGGGTCTCATGGAGGCGATTGCCACCTCGATCTGGGAATCGTCGGGCTCCTTGGTGGTCAGGCGCTGCAGCCACAGGCCCGGGGCCGACAGCACGCGCGTGAACACATTGTCATACTTGCCGGCAAGATGGATGAACTCATAGGCCACGCCCACCACAAAGGGCAGAAGCAGCAGCTTGGTCGCCATGCGCAGCAGCACGTTGTCCCATGTGACGATGGGCAGCGCGAAAAAGAGGATGCTCACGACCATGGCGATGAGCAAAAAGCTGGTGCCGCAGCGCGGGTGAAAGCGCGACATGCCGCGCACGTTTTCCACCGTCAGCTCAAGGCCGGCCTCGTAGCAAAAGATGGTTTTGTGCTCTGCGCCGTGGTACTCAAAGGTGCGCCGGATCTCCTCCATGCGCGACACCAGCGCCACATAGATCAAAAAGATGCCGATTTTGACCACGCCCTCCACCAGAGAGCGGCTCCAGCTGGGGATATAGTCCGCAATGAGCTTGACGCCCATCGACGGCAGCAGCATGAAAAGCGCCAGCGCCAGCAAGACGCCCAAAATCCCCGCGAAGACAATCACCACATCCATCACAGACTTGCCAAAGGTCTTTGAAAGCCAGAGCTCGAATCTGGTCGGCTCCTCCTCTTCAAAGCCCGCCTTTTCAAAGGAGTAGGTCAGTGTTTTATAGCCCATGGTCAGCGATTCGACAAAGCCGACCATGCCGCGCAGGATGGGCAGTTTGAGCAGCTTCACCCGATCTTTGACGCTTTTGTTGGCGTGTGTGGTGGTTTCAATGCTCCCGTCGGGCAGGCGCAGGGCAATGGCATAGTTCTTTGGCCCGCGCATCATCACGCCCTCGTAGAGCGCCTGACCTCCAATCGAGGTCTTGTGCTTTTGATTCATAATGGTCCCTTTCTAATAGCCTGGGCGCGCTGTCCGCGCGCCGCTTTGACATTTCAGTTTATTATAGCAAATTCACGCATCTCTTGCAAGGCGTGCGCGCCTTTGGTACAATCAAAGAGGAAAAGGGACAACGCCAGGGGCAGTTGGCTTCGCTTCCAGGCGTCAGAACTCTCCAGCCTCTTGAACAAAGAGGCATTTTGTCCGAGCGCCCAGAGTAGACATGCTTTTCAAAGGGTTTCATCGCATAAGTTCATGCCTTTTTCAAGCCGGCCGGCCCATGGGCGACAAGAACCGCCAAAATGAACAATGGGGAAAGGGTGTTTTTCATGGAAAAAATCCGTCTTGGCAAAACCGAAATCCTGGCCTCTCAAATCGGTTTTGGATGCCTGCCTTTGCAGCGCCAGCCGATGGACGATGTGACAAAGCTGCTGCGCAAAGCCTATGACAGCGGTATCAACTACTTTGACACCGCCCGCATGTATTCCGACAGCGAGGAGAAAATCGGCGTCGCGCTCTCGGACGTTCGAAATCACATCTACCTGGCAACCAAATCGCACCACTTCACGGCGCAGGGTATTTTGGAGGATCTTGAAACCAGCCTTCGCCTGATGAAAACCGACCATGTGGACGTACTCCAGGTGCACAATCCCCCGTTTTGTCCAAAGCCCGGCGGGGAGGACGGCGTGTACGACGCGCTGCTGCGCGCCAAGCAGGAGGGCAAGCTGCTGCACATCGGCATCACCAACCACCGCGAGCATGTGGCGCGCGAAGCCGTGGAAAGCGGGCTCTACGACCTTTTGCAATTCCCCTTTGCCTATCTGTCGAGCGAATCGGAACACAAGCTCAAGGACGACTGCATTGCAGCCGACGTGGGCTTTGTGGCCATGAAGCCCTTTGGCGGCGGCGTGCTCAACGACGGCGGGGCGGTTTACCACTTCTTCTCAGGACAAAAGGATGTGCTGCCCATCTACGGCATGCAACACATGTGGGAGCTCGAGCAGATGCTGGGCTTTCTTGAGACCCCGCCCGACGAGGCGGCGGCAAAAGCCGTCATCGAGGCCGACCGCGCCCAGCTCAAGGGCAACTTCTGCCGCAACTGCGGCTACTGTCTGCCCTGTCCCATGGGCATTCGGGTCGACATGGTCATGCGAAGCTACTACAACTTGCGCCGCATGCCCGTCTCGCAGCTCATGACCGACGAGTGGCGCCAGATGATGGAGGACACCAAGCTGTGCGTCGCCTGCGGCGCCTGCGCGGGCCGCTGTCCCTACGAGCTCGATCCGCCCACCCGTCTGCCCGAGCTCTACGACGACTACATGGAGCACTGGAATCAGTACCACGCAAAATAAATGAAACGCCCGACAAATGCCTTTTGCTGCCATAAGCCAAAAGCGCCGCGCCCC
>CABRXB010000153.1 GCA_902474785.1 uncultured Eubacteriales bacterium
GCCTCGTCCATGAGGTCGATGGCCTTGTCGGGCAGATAGCGGTCGCTGATATAGCGGTCGGACAAAACGGCGGCCGCCTGCAGCGCCTCGTCGGTCAGCTTGACGCGGTGGTGCGCCTCATAGCGGTCGCGCAGGCCGCGCAGGATGGCCACCGTCTGCTCAACCGTGGGCTCGCCCACCGGGACGGGCTGAAAACGGCGCTCGAGCGCCGCGTCCTTTTCCACATGGCGGCGATACTCGTCGGAGGTGGTGGCGCCCACAACCTGCAGCTCGCCGCGCGCCAGAGAGGGCTTCAAGATGTTGGCGGCGTCGACGGCGCCCTCCGCAGCGCCCGCTCCGATGAGCGTGTGCAGCTCGTCGATGAAGAGGATGACGTCGCCCGCCGCGCGCACCTCCTCGAGCGCCGTTTTGAGGCGCTCTTCAAACTCGCCGCGGTATTTTGCGCCCGCGATCATGGAGGGCAGGTCGAGCGCCACCACCCGTTTGCCGCGCAGAGGGTCGGGCACGCGCCCCTCCGCGATGCGAATGGCAAGCCCTTCGGCCACGGCCGTCTTGCCGACGCCCGGCTCGCCGATCAGGCAGGGGTTGTTTTTCTGACGGCGGGAGAGAATCTGGATCACGCGGTCGGTCTCGCTCTCGCGGCCGATCACGGGGTCGATGCGGCCCAGCCGCGCTGACTCCGTCAGATCGCGGGAAAACTGGTTGAGGGTGGGGGTTTTGCTGCTCGAGGAGGAGGCGTGGCTCTTCTCCTGCTGGGCGCGGCCGAGCGCGGCGGTCACATCGCCCGCCAGACGCACGGCGTCGACCCCGAGGTCGGCGAGCAGCAGCATGGCGGCCGACCCCGTCTCTTCGAGCAGCGCCAGCAGCAGGTGTTCGGTGCCGATATAGTTGTGGCCAAAAGAGGCGGCCACGGCATAGCTTGATTCGATGATGCGCTTGCTGCGCGGCGTCAGATCGCAGGGGGCCACGGCCGAGCGCGCGCCTCGCCCATCCTGTCGTTCGATGAGGGCGACGATGGTGTCGGCGTCGGCTCCCGCCGCGCGCAGCAGACTTTGCGACAGGCCGCCCTCCTGCGCGGTCAGCCCAAAGAGCAGGTGCTGACTGCCGATGAAGCTGTGTCCGAGTTCTCTGGCGCACTCGAGCGCCAGATTGAGTGCGCCCGTGGCGGTTTCTGTGAATTTGTTCAACGCATAACTCCCCCTTAAAACCTCATGTTTCTTTCGATACTATATGCAGGAATTTTAAAAAAAACCAGAAAACAGCGATGTCGTTTCGGGCGAAGCGGCGGAATTTACAACATGGGGCTGGGAAAATGCGGCCGGCTGTGGTATACTGCGCAAGAACATGAGAAAAACCATTGACAGCCAAAGGGAAAAGAGAGGAGACGGGCATGAAAAAAGCCGAGGCATGGGGCGTGGAATGGGCCAGAATGCGGGAAGAGGAGCGGGCTTTTCTGGAAAAATACGAGGCGGCGCAGCAGCCGCTTCTCACCTTGCAGGACAAGGTGCCGGTCGCGCTGCACGACACGCTGGAAGCCGCCTTTTCCAAAGCTTTTTCGGTGATTTTTGAAAAGGGCTCGCCCGTGATCGAGCGCACCTATCGAAAAGAGGAGCTTGAGCGGCGCGCCAAGCTCAGGGCCTGCGACATCTCGCTTTTGGAGACGAGGCGTTCGCTGCGCGCGCCTGCCAGAAAAGCGCAGTCGGCCGCGTGGAAAAACGCCGTGATCTCGGGCGCGGAGGGGGCCTGCCTGGGCGTGCTGGGCATGGGACTGCCCGACGTGCCCATCTTTGTCGGCATATTGCTGCGGGGCATGTATGAAACGTCGCTGCACTATGGCTACCCCTATGAGGGGAGGACCGAGCGGTATTTTATCCTGAAGCTCATGGAAACGGCCTGCTCGAGCGGCGTGGCGCTGCGAGAGGGCGACCTTGCGCTCAACCGCTTCATTGAGAGCGGGGAGGCGCCGGGCGCATGGCTGGAGAGCCGCCAGGTCAAAGCGACCTCTGCCGCGCTGTCCGATCAGGTGCTGTACCTCAAATTTTTGCAGGGCGTCCCGCTGGCGGGCGCAGTGGGCGGGGTGTATAACGCGCCCATTTTGCGCCGCGTGCTGTCCTATGCCTGTCTCAAATATCAGCGCAGGCTGCTGCGGGATTTGCGGCGCGAGGAGAAAAAGACGTCTGAACCGTGACGGCTTGAAAAGACCTGCTAAAAACCTGCTTTAAAAAAGCCGGGCGGGGCCTTGAATGAGGCGATACGGGCAAAAGGGGCGGACGTCAATTTGACCGGCGTGCAGAAGAGATTAGAAAACGCCTTTGCGCGCAAATGAAAGATGCAATGGTTTTTTTGTCTGAGAGCGGCGCATCTGCAAAAAATACGCCGTCTGTGCGCTCCGGGCGATTCAAAGACGCGAAGAGTGATCCGTGCGCTGCCAAGCGGCAATTAGACTGATCCACAGTCCGCGCCGACGAAACCGGGCGCCTACCCAGAGGGGGAGGGTCGAGCGCGCGGGGATAACGGTGGCTCTGCGCCGCTCAAGCTGACACAGCGCAGCGCAATGCGCAGTCCGGAGATTGAAGGGACGCAAAGCGTAAGACAGGGCGTGGGGCGCGCAAGGACGCCTTGAAAACAGTGGCGCAGCCGACGGACAGGGAGACGACGACAGAAAGGGCGGTGGACATGAACCGGGAACAGCTACAGACCTACATAACAGAGATATTTCACGCCAGAGCGGAACACCCCTTTGCGGCGTATCCAAGCTATGCGGTGTTCCGGCACGACGGCAACAAAAAATGGTTTGCCGTGATCATGGACATCCCGGGGGAAAAGCTCGGGCTGACAGAGGTTGAAAGGCTTGATATCGTGAATGTCAAATGCGACCCCATCATGATCGCCTCCTTGAGAGGGAAAAAGGGCTTTTATCCCGCCTATCACATGAACAAAGACCACTGGATGACGGTTGCGCTGGACAGCGGCGTGGAGGAGGAAACCATCAAAGACCTGCTTGCAATCAGCTATGAGCTGACCGCCGATCGGCGCAAGAAATGATAGCCGTCAGGCCGCTGGGCTGTCGTCAGCGGAGAAAAGGCCAGCAGCAGACGCGTGATCATGCAGACGTGCCTCAACCTCGAAACGAAAGAAAGCAGGCCCCATCGAACCATGTTCGATGGGGCCTGCTCATGTTTTACGCTTCAAGGCTGGCTTTCCAGGGCCGGGGGGCCGGAAAGACTACTGCTGGGAGGGGGTTGCGATGACAAAGATCATGTCGTTGAGCTCCTCTTCGGGGAAGAAATCGTAGAAGGTGAAGTTGTAGAGGAAACGCTCGGCGCCGTAGGTGCCGTAGCCGTCCTGGTTGTGGTCGGTGGTGTCGTAGGGATCGGCCACGATGACGACGTCGTCCTGGGTGGTCTCGGTGCCCATGTTGTCGTAGCCGATGATGACCTGCCAGTGGCCGCCCCAGTCGTTCCAGCCGACGATGATGGGCGCGCCGTCTGCCAACGTCTCCTGGATGAAGTCGAAGGTGAAGACCTCATCGACGTTGTCAACGCAGTCGAAGGTGGTGTACAGATCGAATCCGCCCACGCCTTCAAAGACCTCCATCACCTGACGCAGAGAGGTTGCCTCGGGTGTCAGACCGTTGGAACGAAACTCCGCCAACGTCTGCTCGTTGTGATCGCCCAGCGCGTCGTACCAGTCGAGCACCATGAGCGCGCTGGTCACGCCGCAGCTCCACTCGGTGGACTGCTGAAGCGTCTTGAAGCCGGTCAGAATGGTCAGCGTGTCGGTGCTCTCCATGTTGTAGTAGTCCAGACGGCTGAAGTAGGGGCTGTCCTCATGGTCGCCCTCGCGCTCCACGCTGTCGGCCCCGTCCTCAGGGCTCATGTCGACGGCATGGGGAAGCTTCATCTCGTCGGTATAGTTGCCGCT
>CABRXB010000154.1 GCA_902474785.1 uncultured Eubacteriales bacterium
GGCTTTTTTGCCTCAAGCGATGCGGCAGAAAGTGCGCCGCTGAGTAAAGGCGCGGGATCAGCGCGCCCTCCTTTGGGCATGCCGCCTGCTTCTTCGCTAAAGTCTTGGGAAAAGTGGGGCTGTCCCTTGAAGGGCGCTCTTGATTTGCAAAAAGGGAAGGCCGGGTGTGGCGCCGTTATCCTTGAGGCTAGTCTCTCTGATAGCGCAGCAGCGTGAGCTGCGTGCCCTGCACGGCCTCGTCGACCAGCGCCGCAACGTCGAGTTTGGTCTCCTGTTCCTCGAGCTCCGCGAGCTTTGGCTTTGTCTTGGGGTGTTTGGGGGAAAAGAGGGCGCAGCAGTCCTCATAGGGCTCAATGGAGGTTTCAAAGGTGCCGATTTTGCGCGAGATGGCCACAATGTCCTCTTTGTCCATGCCGATGAGCGGACGCAGGATGGGCAGGCTCTGTGCCACGCAGTTGGTGGCCAGCAGCCCCTCAAGCGTCTGCGAGGCGACCTGCCCCAGACTCTCGCCGGTGATGAGGCAGCCGCTCTCTTTGGAGAGGGCGATGGCCTCGGTGATGCGCACCATGAAGCGGCGCGTCAAAACGGTGAAATATTCGGGGGAGCAGGTGTCGCGCAGCACCTCCTGCACATGGGTGAAGGGCACCACATAGAAGTCCACATCGCCGGCGTAGCGGCCCATCAGACGGGCCAGATTTTCCACCTTTTGGCGGGCGCGCTCGCCCGTGTAGGGAAAGCTGTGAAAGTGCACCGCGTCGATGCGCAGGCCGCGACGCGCCATGAGGTAGCCGGCAACGGGCGAGTCGATGCCGCCCGAGAGCATGAGCGTGCCGCGCCCGCTCGAGGAGACCGGCAGGCCGCCGGCCGCGGCGTCCGCGTCGCCGTGGACAAAGGCCGCATGGTCGCGCACCTCGACGCGCACGGTCAGATCGGGACGGTGCACGTCGACCTTCAGGTGGGGATAGCGCGACAGCAGAAAGTGGCCCACCTCGGCCGAGATCTGCGGCGAGGTGAGGGGAAAGCTCTTGTCGGCGCGCTTGGATTCAACTTTGAAGGTGCGTGCTTTTGAGAGCGGGCCCTTGAGATAGTCGGCCGCCAGCGCGCAGATGGCCGGCATCTCCTTTGGACAGCCCTTGGCGCGCACGGCCGAGACAAAGCCGAACACGCGCAGGCATTCGTCGTAGGCGCGATCCATCAGCGAGGGCGCGCCATAGAGCAGCGCCGCCTCGTCATCGGGCTGAAGGCAGGTGACGGTGACGGTGGACTGCAGCAGCTGACAGGAGAATTTCCCCCCCCGCCGCAGTCGGTGGCGCAGATTGGCCAAAAGGGTGCTTTCAAAACGGCGGCGGTTGAGCCCCTTGAGGGCAACCTCTCCGCACTTGAGTAAAATCAGTTCGTCGTTCACAGGTCAAAATCCTCCCTGGCCAGCGTCGTCTGACAGGCTTTGATACCCTCGAGCAGCGCCGCGACGTCCTCCATGGTGCTCTCGGGCGAAAAGGAGACGCGCAGCGCGCTGCGCAGCAGGGCGTCGGGCAGGCCCATGGCGATCAAAACGTGGCTGGCGCTTTTTTTGTGGGCGGAGCAGGCCGAGCCCGACGAGAGATAGACGCCCCTCTCGCTGAGCAGGTGCAGCATGGGTTCTGCGCGCAGGCCCGGCACCGAGAAATTGAGAATGGCGGGACAGGGGCGCGGCGGCTCGTTGATGACGCAGCCGAGCGCCTCGAGCCCTTCGACGGCGGTCTTGCGTAGCGCCGAGACATTCGAGTGGGAATAGCGCGCAAGGTAGTCTTTTGCCGCGGCGCCAAAGGCGGCGATGGCGGGCATGGGCTCGGTGCCCGAGCGCAGACCGCGCTCCTGCCCGCCGCCATAGATCACGGGGGCGGGGGAGACGCCCTTTGCCAACCACAGCGCGCCCACGCCCTTCACGCCGCCCACCTTGTGGGCGGAGATGGCAAGCGAGTGGCACAAAAGGCCCTCTGGCGTAAAGGGCAGCTTGCCAAAGCCCTGCACCGCGTCGACATGAAAGCGGGCCCTGGTTTTTTGCACCAGGGCGCCCACCTCGCGCACGGGAAAGATGGCGCCCGTCTCGTTGTTGACCAGCATCATGGAGACCAGCGCCGTGTCGTCGTCGATCAGGGCGGCGGCCTGCTCGAGAGAGGGCGCGCCGCCGACTGTGGGCAAAAGGTGCAGCGAAAAGCCGCCGCGCTGCGCGACGGCGCGCAGCGTCTCGAGCACCGCGGGGTGCTCGGCGTCTGTTGTGATGAGCTTTTTGCCGCGCCTGCGGTCGGCAAGACCCTGCAGCGCGATGTTGGTGGCCTCGGTGCCGCTGCCCGTGAAGGTGATGCGCGCGGGATCGGTGCCAAGCGCCGTCGCCACGCTCTGGCGGGCGGCGATCAGTTCGCGCTCGGCCTCAAACCCCAGCGCGTGCAGCGAGGAGGGATTTCCATAGCAGACGGTGGCCGCCCGCGTGAGCCCCGCCACAGCCGCCTCGCTGGGGCGCGTGGTGGCCGCGTTGTCAAGATAGTGCATCAATCGCACCCCTTATTATGTTAAAGTCAAACTTGCGTCGATAGGCCCTTTGCACAAGCCTTGCGGCAAGCCGCACAGGGGAACTGCCGCCGTGCGGTCCTTGCCCCTATGGAAAAGGCGGCAAACGGGCTGTTACGCAGCTATTATACCCCGTTTGACGGGCGTTTGCAAGGCTTGCGCCCCGCAGCCCTTTCTTCGACGCCCGGAGAGCTGGGGCAAAGGGAAATCCCAAATCGTGCGGCGGCAATTGCAGCGAAGAAAATCTGTGACGTTTGACCCTTTGGCGCGCAGACGCAACAAAGCTGCAAATCTGCGAATGCACAGACGATCTCATGTGTGATACAATGGGACAATGCGCAGGCATTTCGTTGACAGACGGTTGCCACAGGCAAAAAGGAAAGGGGATCTGACGATGCTGGAATTGAGACTGCTTGACGACGGGGATGTCCCGTTGGTGCAGACGTGGCTCAACAAGGAGCACGTGAAACGGTGGTTTGAAATACCGCGTCTTGGCGTTACCATTGACGATTGGATGGATGAAATCAAAGAGCGCAAGGGCGCGTTTCATTGGCTGACGCATCTCATGGTACTGTGTCAGGGGCGCCCCATCGGATTGTGTCAATACTATCGCTGTGAGGACAGCGGGGAGGATTTTGGGGATCTGCCGCAAGAGGGCTCCTACGGCATTGATTACCTGATCGGGGAAGAATCTCATATTGGCAAGGGCCTGGGCGGGGAAATGATCGCCCTGCTTGTGGATCGCATCTTTTCTTTTCCAGATGCACAGAGAGTCACCGCAGACATCGACGAGGACAACAAAGCGTCAGAAAGGGCCCTGCTGTCGTGCGGATTTACCTTGAGGGACGCAAAGCGCAGTCGCTATGTGATTGAAAAAACAGAGTTTGATAAAAAAGGCGGCAAGGCGGCCGGTAATGGCGCGCTTTTTGCAGCGCAAGTTCCCTTTAGAGGGCAGTGCAAAAAAGATCAATGAAGAGAGTCGCGGTCTTTTCAGATGACGCATAGGGCAAATTGCCAGAAGGCTCGACTTAAGAGACTAACGTGTGAGGCGAAAGCTTTTGCGCGGGGAAACCGTCATAGCCGCATAAACCCCGGCGCAGCAAACAATGTGACGGATCGACAATTTGCTTTCATGTGGGAAGCATAATGCGGGCTGCATCGATGAGAGATGTCGCGGCATCCGTTCCTGCGTTTTGACCTGCCAAAAACCGCCCAATTTGCGGGAGCGAAATGGGGAGAGAGAAGCCCTCGGGGATTGCTTCATGGCAGCGCCTCTTGCGGGGCGTGGCGACTGCGCGGCAGCCTTTGTTTGACAGACGCAAACAAGGTGCCTTCCGTTGCGCATTCGCCTTTTATGAAGGCAAACAGTGGCCCTG
>CABRXB010000155.1 GCA_902474785.1 uncultured Eubacteriales bacterium
CCCGCCGTTTTGCGCATCAAAACTCTGCCGAAGATGACGCACCGCCTCATCCATCAGCCCCTGTTGCACCGTCTCCTCGAAAGCCTGCTCTGTTTTGCCGGTCTTGTCGGACGCCAGTTGACCGCTCAAATGCTCCGTGATGCTCTGCGCCGAATCAAGCAGCTCCTGGCGCCGGCTCTCCCACATCGTTATGATCTCCTGCAACAGCTCGACAAAGCCCACCATGCCTCTTTTGGTGTGCGTTGGGAAATAGGTGCCGGCGAAAAAGGGCTTTTGCTGCGCCGTCATAAAAATGCTGGTCGGCCAGCCGCCCGACCCGGTCAGCGCCTGGCAGACCGACATATATACGCTGTCGATGTCGGGGCGCTCCTCCTTGTCGACCTTGATGCTGACGAAATGCCTGTTTAAGAGATCCGCCACCTGCTCGTTTTCAAAGCTCTCGTGCGCCATGACATGGCACCAGTGGCAGGTGCTGTATCCAATGCTCAAAAAGATGGGCTTGTCCGCGCGCTTCGCCTTCTCAAAAGCCTCGTCGCACCAGGGATACCAGTCGACGGGGTTTTCGGCATGCTGCAACAGATATGGACTTGTCTGGCCCAACAGATGATTGCTCAATTGCTTCACCTCCAGCGATACTATTTGCGTATTTTTTTATACTATTCCCGCGCAACACCAGCTCATCCCCGGACAAATCAAACAAAAACAAGTGAATTTTGAAAATTCGGACACAGGGCGACCGGACAGAAGCAAAACCCCGTTCGCCAGGAGGATACCGAACGGGGCTTGCTTTGGGTTCCCGTATCAGACGCCAAAGGGCGCCTTTTTCAAAACGGGAGATTCTATCGCAAGGGGAGACGGCCTTGTCGACGCATATCTTGCAATCTGCGGAAAATGAGCGCGTCTCAGGCATAAAATACGTTTGACAAAAAGAGAGGGGTTTGGGTCAAAGGCCGTTCCCCTTGCCGGCACATTCATCAGGGCTTTTTGTGGCACAGCCCTGCGCTTGGGAAGCCAGAGCAGCTGCAGCCGCAGCTACAGGAGCCCTTGCCCTGTTTTTTGTCGCGGATGATCTTATAAATCGCGGCCGCGACGCCCGCAAAGACAACGGCGCCCACCAAAATGGTGGCCAGATTGTTGGAAAAAAACTCAAACACGAACGGTCGCCTCCTTAGACGCCTGCGCCTTGGAAGAGGTTGCGGCGCCATGCTCATAGGGGTTTTTGCGCAGCAGCAGGTAGACAAGACCCGCCAGCAGGACAAGTGCCACCGCGGTGAGCAGCGTGAAGGCGCCGCCCGCAAGAAGAAGGCCAAGTTGATAGACGATCAGCGCAATCGCATAGGCAAACACGCACAGGTAGCCGATGGCAAAGCAGGTCCACCTGGTGCTGTTCATCTCTCTCTTGATGGCACCCATGGCCGCAAAGCAGGGCGCGCACAGCAAGTTGAAAAGGAGAAACGAGAAGGCGGAGAGCGCCGTGAAATGCACGGCGATGGGGGCAAGACCCGCATAGGCGGCCTCTTCCACCATGCCGAGCGCGTCGCCTGCCACGCCGTAAAGCACGCCAAAGACGCTGACGACCTCTTCTTTTGCCACAAGTCCCATGATGGTGGCGACAGTCGACTGCCAGTTGCCAAAGCCAAGCGGGGCAAACAGCGGAGCGATTGCGCCGCCGATGGCGGCCAGGATGCTGGCGTCCATGTCCTCCACCATGTGGAAGCCGCCCTCAAGCCCAAAGCTGCTGGTAAACCAGATGAGAACGCTTGCCGCCAAAATCACGGTTCCGGCGCGCTTGATGAAGCTCCAGCCTCTCTCCCAGGTGCTGCGCAGCACATTTTCCGCACTGGGCACATGGTAGGGCGGCAGTTCCATGACAAAGGGCGCAGGGTCGCCGGCAAAGGCCCTGGTCTTTTTAAGGATGATGCCGCTGATAATGACGGCCGCAACGCCCACAAAGTAGGCGACTGGCGCCACCCACCATGCGCCGCCAAACAGCGCGCCCGCGATGAGCGCCACAATGGGCATTTTTGCGCCGCAGGGGATAAAGGAGGTGGTCATGATGGTCATGCGGCGATCCTTTTCGTTTTCAATGGTGCGGCTGGCCATGATGCCGGGCACCGAGCAGCCAGAGCCGATCAGCATGGGGATGAAGCTCTTGCCCGAGAGCCCGAACTTGCGAAAGATTCGATCCATGATAAAGGCAACGCGCGCCATATAGCCGACGTCTTCGAGAATCGAGAGCAGCAAGAAGAGCACCAGCATCTGGGGGACAAAGCCGAGCACGGCGCCCACGCCGCCCACAATTCCGTCGACAACCAGCCCCACCAGCCATGCCGCCACGCCAATGCCCTCCATCCACGCCGCCAGCGGTTCAGAAATCCATGCGCCAAACAGCGTGTCGTTGGTAAAGCCGGTCAGCATGTCGCCAATGGTGGTGATCGAGATGTAGTAGACAAAAAACATCACCGCTGCAAAGATGGGCAGCGCCAGAACTCGGTTTGTGACAATGCGGTCGATCTTGTCGGAGGTCGTGCCGCCCTCGCGGCGCTTTTTGCGCACGCAAGTGGACATGATCTTGGCGATGTAGGCGTATCTCTGGTTTGTGATGATGCTCTGCGCGTCATCGTCCATCTCCTCTTCACAGGCTGTAATGTGCTCTTCCAGGTGGTCGAGCAGCGACCTGTCGAGCGCCAGCTCTTCGAGCACCTTTTCGTCGCGCTCAAAGAGCTTGATGGCATACCAGCGCACATAGCGATCGGGCACCTTGTGCTCGATGGACTCCTCAATGTGGGCGATGGCATGCTCCACGCTGCCCTGAAAGACGCTGGGCATGCTGACGCTGCACTTGGTCTTTGCGATCTCGGCCGCCTTTTGCGCCGCCTCCACGCAGCCGATGCCCTTGAGCGCCGAGGTCTCCACCACCTCGCAGCCCAGCGCCTCGGACAGTTTTTTGAGGTTGATCTCGTCGCCCTGTTTTCTCACAAGGTCGATCATGTTGAGCGCCACCACAACAGGTACGCCAAGCTCGACGAGCTGCGTTGTGAGATAGAGGTTGCGCTCGATATTGGTCGCATCCACAATGTTCAAGATGGCGTCGGGCTTTTCCCCCACCAGATAGCCTCTGGCCACCACCTCTTCCAGCGTATAGGGCGAGAGCGAGTAGATGCCGGGCAGATCCTGAATGACGACGTCCTTTGCTCCCTTGAGCCGCCCCTCTTTTTTCTCCACCGTGACCCCCGGCCAGTTGCCGACATATTGGGCTGAACCGGTGAGTTCGTTGAACATGGTAGTCTTCCCGCAATTGGGATTGCCCGCAAGGGCAATTTTGATTTCCATGGCGTCCTCCTGTATCTGTGAGTTAGTTTTGACTAATCGCTGTGCAAAAAATTATTCGACCTCAATCATCTGCGCATCGTCCTTGCGCACCGAGAGCTCATAGCCGCGCACCGTGATCTCCACGGGATCGCCCAGCGGCGCAACCTTGCGCACATAGACCTGCGCACCTTTGGTCACGCCCATGTCCATGATCCGGCGCTTGATGGCGCCGTCGCCATGGAGTTTGACGACCGTGGCCGTCTGCCCGATCTTGACGTCTTTGAGTGTCTTCATTTCGAAAATTCCCCCTCTTAAAATGCATCGCTGTGATGAACGATTTTTCTCAAGTCTTTGTATTCGCCAATCTTTCACACCAGGATGCGGTTTGTCATGGTCTCGTCGAGCGCGATGCGGCTGTCCTTGATCGACAGGATCATGTTTCCCGCAATCTTGCTGACAACCGTCACCTGTTCCCCGACCACAAAACCCAGCTCGGCCAGATGCTGACGCACCTCGTCTTTCCCCGTGATTTTACGGATGACGCTGGTCTCCCCCGTCTGTGTCATTGTCAGTGGCATCATGGCTTCCTCCTCTATTTCCCGGCCTGTTT
>CABRXB010000156.1 GCA_902474785.1 uncultured Eubacteriales bacterium
TCGTCGGATTTGACCTGTGCCATTCGATCGGCGTGGTTGACCACAACTTTGAGGAGATCGAGCCCGACTTTGCCGTGTGGTGCAACTACAAGTACATCTCGGGCGGCCCCGGGGCCATGGCCGCGCTCTATATCAACCGCCGCCACTTCGACCGTGGGCCCGGGCTTGCGGGCTGGCAGGGCAACCGGCAGGACACCAAGATGGACTTTTTGAATCACTTTGAGCACGAGAAAAACGCCACGGGCTGGCAGCTTGGAACGCTGTCGCTCTTCAGCATGGCCTCGTTGAGCGGCGCGCTCGACATCTACAGCGCGCTGTCCATGGAGCAGGTGCGTGAAAAGTCGCTGCGCATCACACGGTATCTCATGCAGCTCATCGACGAGAGGTTGACGCAGTTTGGCTTTTCGGTGGGCAATCCGAGAGACGACGCCCGCCGCGGCGGGCATGTGGCGCTCGAGCACGAGCAGGCAAGACGCATCAGCGAGCTTTTGATGCAAAAGGGCGTGGTGCCCGATTTCCGTCCGCCCAATGTGATTCGTCTCGCGCCTGTGCCGGTCTACATCTCGTATGAGGATGTGTTTCATCTGGTGGAGATTTTGGAGGAAATCGGCCGCTCCCTGTAGGACTTGACTGAATGGCCGGATCGAAAATGGTTTGGTACCCCTGCCCGCCCCTTACACGGGCGGGCAGGGGTTTTTTCAGCGGTGTAGGACAAAGGGATGTGCAAAGCTTACCGGCGTCCAGATTTTGCTATGCGGCATGGGCTGCACTTGTCCACTAGCGGTGTTGGGGATCATACAGCCTGCACGTCGTCGTGCGACAGGGGCTGGCGCGCGACGCAAAGGCGGCTGGTCTGCCGGTGATCGAAACTCAAGTGGCCTTTGACCGCGCGCAGTCGATGCTGAAGATCATCCGAAATGAAAATCGCCAGAAAGGGAGTTGAAACAAGGCCCTGTTGCAAAAGCGGATCAGGGGGAACTTGAAGACGCATGGCCTGAACGGGATTTTCGAAGAAATCCAGGCGTGTTGCAGCCCTTTTTGCGGCGTCGGAGGTCGGCGCAAAATGATATGTTGCAAAGACCGCCTGCGAAAAATTTCGGATCAAAGACAAAACCCCCCTTTGCCGAAAGGCAAAGGGGGGTTCTTTTGAAATTTACACATGATCGCGGAAAACGGCCACCACACGGCCCAAAATAGACAGCTCCCGGGTGAAGATGGGGTCATAGGCATCGTTCTCAGGCTGAAGACGAAAACCGTCTCGCTCCCTGTAAAAACGCTTGACAGTGGCCTCGTCCTCCAAAAGAGCCACCACAATGTCGCCGTTTTGGGCCGTCTGCGTGCGCTCCACCACCACGATGTCGCCATCCAGAATGGCGGCGCCCACCATGCTGTCGCCCCGCACGCGCAGGGCGAAGAGCTCGCGGCTGCGCGCAAGATCGGGGTCGAGGGGCAGGGTTCCCTCGCGCTCCTCAACGGCCAGAATGGGCAGCCCCGCCGTCACTCGTCCAACAATGGGGACGCGCACCGGCGGCCTGCCGCGCTCGGGCAGCGAAATCGACCGCTTTTGCCCGGGATTGAATTCGATGCGTCCCTCTTCTGCAAGCTGCTTGAGGTGTCCAAAGGCCGAGGAGGGGGATTTGAGATCCACGCCCAGACAGATTTCACGGACCGACGGCGCATAACCGTGACGGTCAAGATAGTCGCAGACAAACGTATAAACGCGCTGCCTTGTTTGTTCGCCCTTGCCCACTGTGTCACCTCCGCAATTTTTTCCAGTATAGCACAGAGCAGGTCAAAAAGAAAGAACAAATTTTTGAAAATGGGCGTCGACTTGACGGGATAAGACGGGTCCTGCCGCGACAAAAGCGTTGAAAAAAGGAGCGCGCGGGCAAATTTGGCGAGAAAAAATTGGAAAACAAGACGGCTTGACGCAGCGTCAATTGACAGCCTCAAAGTTGCGGGGGTGGTCGTTTTGAAGTTCAGAAGAAGTTGGGCCAACTCTTTTGTTGTCGTTGCGCAGCGCCCCTTGCAGGCGTTTGGCAGACCTTTGCAGAGGCGGTTGTTGTTTGAACGACAAAAAGACGCAGACTGCGTGACAAGCGGGATGTGTCGACGAAAAGGCGGGCTCTTGTAAGAACGACTGCTCTGCACGTCCTCGAAGACAAGCTTGACAGCAGACCCTGCTTGCCCGGGTTCCATCCCGGCAAGCGGAGCTGTCGCAGCGAAAGCGGCGGATGCGGCCGTACCTTGATAAAAAAGCAATGCCGCCTCCCCCGCAAAGCAGGGCGCTATAACGTCCATTGCCGCAGCCTTTTGCAAAGGCGCTGTCCTTCAGTCGATTTGCCTTGACGTGGAGGAAATCGGCCCGAGAGCGCGGCCGTTCGAACGGCAGAAAACGGCAACAGGCGGGCGCACAAACACAGTGCGCCCGCCTGTTCAAGGGCTTAGAGGACAAAACGCCGTAGGGCAAGGGCTTTGGGCGCGATGTGAATCGCTTTTCAACCGACAGAAAGCGTCAGCTCTTTGCCTTTCCGGGGCGGATGGCGTGCGGATTGTAGTTTTTCTTGAGCGCCATCATACAGCCGAACGTCATCACGACGGTGGCGACGCCCACCAGCACGAGATAGAGGGGCCAGACTTTGAGGTAGGAGCCGGTCAGATCGTAGAGCACGCCCGTAATGGTGGGGCCAAAGCTCGAGAAAATGCCCGACAGCATGGAGGCCAGACTGAAGATGGCGGCAAACTCCCTGGCGCCGAAGTTTTCGATGGTGATAAAGGAAAATGGCACCGAGATGGTGGAGTAGCCAAAGCCAAAACAAAAAGCGAAGACAAAGGGCAGCGCACCGGCGCTTGGACACAGGATCAGCATGAGCAGCGAGATCATCATGCAGGCGCCCGACAGAGCGGAGGCGAGCACCGCGCCCACGCGGTCAAAAATGGCGCCCAGCGCAATTTTTGCAAAGATCATGACCGTCATGATGATGCTCATCACGGAGGAGGCGGTGGCCTGAGAATAGCCGACGTCTGTCAGGTAAGAGACGACGTGGGGGTTGACGCCCATGCCCGACGTGGCAAGGGCGGCAAAGCCAAAGACCATCATGTAAAACTCGGGGGATTTGAGCGCCTTGGCCCTGGTGACGCCGACCAGTTCTGACGTGTGATCCCCGCCCTGCGCCTTTTTGCCGGCGCCCAGCGGCTCAAACCCCATGTCGGCGGGCTTTTCGCGCAGCAGCACAAAGGCGGAGACAAAGAGAAGCACAAAACCGCAGACCGCCAGCAGACGATATCCCCAGCGCCAGCCGAAATCCGAGACAACGCCCGACAAAATGGGCGTCATCACGGCGGCGGTGACGCCCGAGCCCGAATAGGCCAAACCCATGGCAAGCCCCTTTTTGTCGACAAACCAGTTGTTGATGAGCGATGCGATGGTCAGCACCATCACGGGCGTGGAGCACAAACCGTAGATGACGGCAAACGCATAAAAGTGCCAGATCTTGGTGGAGAAGGAGTAGCCCAGCACACAGGCGCAGGTGATGAACATCGACACGCGGGAGAAGGGCAGCATGGGATGTTTGCGGTAGAGGTCGCCGTAGATCACCTGCATGAACATGCCGAGAAAGGAGGCGATCGAAGCATACAGCGTGAAGGCGCCGCGCGACAGGTTGAGGTCGGCGCAGACGGGTTTGATAAAGATGCCGTTGCAGTTGACAAACAGGCCGATGCTCGTGCCCATCATCAGGGCGCAGCCGAGCACGACAATCCAGCCGTAAAAGAGTTTGGGCCGTCCGGAGGCCGCCGGGGAGGGGTGAGATTGATCCATGGGGTCGTCCAGCCTTTCCTTTTGAATTTTTGTACACGAAAAAAAGTATAACAGAAGGGGCGCGCCCGGACAAGGGAATTTGAAAACTATACGCAAA